>CAZCUL010000709.1:0-3952 GCA_964501475.1 uncultured Verrucomicrobiota bacterium
GGTTCCCTCATCGAAATTGTTGTCGTCCACCACGTAGAGCTTCCACTGGCCATTGGGGTTGATGCCATTGAAGTTGGTCAAGAACATGCCCCAAGGCCCCTGCGGGGCCGGGTTGGGAAAAACATCCGCAGTCACGTAATTGGTGGGGCGATACGCCCGGGTCTCCAAACGTTGGGAATCCGGCAAGGCATTCGTGGCCGTGTCGCTCAACGTAAGAGTGAGATTATTAACCGGGTTGCCGCCGCCGGCGTCGGACATGATCAGAACCGTCTGGCCATCGGGCGCCTCCAACAACACGTCCACATCATCGGGGAACGTATGGGTGAAGCCGCGCAGCGCCACGGTGACCTTGCTCAAGGTCCCACCGAGGCCAGCCACGTCTATAATGGACGGGAAGGGCGAAGCGGCGCCGTTATCGTTGATGATGATGGGATCCGCGTTTTCGAAACTGAGAGCGGCGGTGCCAATAACAAAGTTGAAGGAAACCGTCCCGAGGTTTACACCACTGTCCACAAGCTGCAGCCGCATCGAGATTCTGGTTCCATCAGCTCCATTGGCCACGAAGCTGAAATCGCGGGAAACTGCTCCACCGCCGGGCGCCAGCATCCCGAAGGTCTGGCTCGTGGGCGAGGGCGAACCAATCCCGGGGTCAGCCAACAGGTTGGCTACGAGGTTGGTTGTCGGGACAAATCCCGCATTCCGTAAACTCAGACGCACGGTGACTTGCTCATTAGGATCGATCACACTGTTCGGCGGAGAGAAACCTTCAGAAACCAGGGCCGAGCCCGCCGCCACAACGTTGGCCGAATCCGCATCGATGATGTTGACGTTCGCAGCGGCCGGGCTGCCGATATTGACGCCGCCGGACGGATTCGACAAAACCACGGTGAAGTTTTCCGGCCCTTCCACGTTGTCGTCGGCCAGTATTTGAAGGGTTAAACTCTTGATCGTTTCTCCGCTGGCGAAAGCAACCAGTCCCGTGGTGCTCACAAAATCGGTTCCCGCGAGGGCACTCCCGTTAATGGTTGAGAAGGTCACGGTGACCGGCCCATTGCTTCCGCCGGTCCGTTGCAGATTGAGAGTTAACGTATTCGTGCTGCCGGAAACCGCCGGTTCATTCACGTTCACGTCGGCGGACGTAAAGCCGATGGTGCCGGCATCATCGACGATGGTGAGGATGGCCGAAGGTGTCTGAATACTGGCTCCGCCCGTCGGGTTCGAGAGCGTCAGGTTGAGCGTTTCCGAACCCTCCAGCACCGAGTCATCCAGGATTGGGATCTGCACGACACGACTGGCCAGGTCGTTTGCAGACCAACTCAAGGTATTGGACACCGCCAGGTAGTCCTGTCCGGCCAGAGCGGTGCCGTTTGCCGTGGAGAAGAAAACCGAAACCACTCCGGTGCTCATCCCCGTGCGGTTAACCGTGATCAACGCGTTGGTAGCCTTTTCGCTGACGACGATATTTGTCGAGGCGAAGCTGATCCCCGTATCGTTGTCCTGAATCAGCAGGGTGGCAGTGGGCTGGGTACCAAGAGTCGTGCCCGCAGATGGATTCAGCAAACTGAGCAGAATCGTCTCGGTGCCTTCCACCTCGCCATCATCCACAATAAAGACCGAGAATGCGTTGCTGAGGACGCCATCTCCAAACGACAAGGTTCCACTGGCAGCGAAATAATCGGTGCCGGCGGTGGCGCTGCCGTCGCCAGTGCCGAAATCCACGGACACTGTCCCATTGCTGCTGCCCCGGCGGACCACGGTGATCAAAACATTGCTAAAGCCCTCGACCACACTAAAAGTCGGGGCAGCGAAGCTGAACTCGGTATCATTATCGAGGATGACCAAGGTTGCCGTGGGGTGCGGACTCAAAATGGCGCCGCCGCTCGGATTCGCCAAAGTCAGGTTGGCGATCTCCGTGCCTTCGACCAGTGAATCATCGAGAATCTGGACTGTGAATGTCCGATTCGTGACCCCGGGCTCGAAAGTAAGGACATTCGTCACCCCCGAGAAATCGGCTCCCAATTGAGCGCTGCCGCTGGTGGTAAAATAAATGACACTGATCGTCCCATTGGTGTTACCCCTGCGAGTGACGGTGATGGTGGCGTTGGTGGTGCTTTCAGTCACCGTGAAAGAGGGACCGGCAAAACTGAGCCCGACTTCATCGTCTTCAATAATCAAAGTCGCCGTGGCCTGGCCGCCCAGGACAGCTCCGCCGACTGCGTTGGACAGCACCAGGCCCACCGTCTCATTTGTCTCGATGAGCGTATCGTTGATAATCGGGACCGTGAACGTGCGCACCGACTGCCCGTTGGTAAAGACAAGCTGGCCCGAGACCGGCGTGAAATCCGATCCGGGCGTTGCCGATCCACCCGTGGTGGCAAAATTCACCCTTACTTCGCCCATGGTTCCGCCGGTGCGGCGGACAGTGATCGTGGCCGGTCCGCCGTTTTCCGGCGCCGGAAATTCCGCCGTCTCGAAAGCCAGACTGCCTGCCGAGTCGTCGTCCAGAATGGAGACAACGGCCGAGCCCTGACCAATGACCGCGCCGCCCGCGGGATTCAGAAGCCGCAGAGTAATCGTCTCGTTCCCTTCCAAAATCGTGTCGTCCAGGATGGAAACGGCAAAGGTCTTGTTCGTTTCGCCTTCGGCAAAGGAGACGGTCCCGCTGGTCGCGACGTAATCCGAACCGGCATTGGCGCTGCCATTGGTCGTGGCAAACTGCACCGAGACAATGCCCGAGAAACCGTTCGTGCGGATCAATGTAATGGTGACGGCGCCTGCGCTTTCATTAATCGTGTAGAAGTTGGTGCTGAAGCTGATCGTCCCGGGGCTGAAATCGTTGTCGAGGATGGCGAGCGTGGCGTTGGTCCGGGTGCTGTCCAGCGTCACCCCTTCCGAAGGCCCGAACAGACTGAGAAAGACCGTTTCGTTCCCTTCCCCTGCAACCGTGTCGTCCGTCACAGGAACGCTGATGTTTTGCACTGTCACGCCGGGGCCGAAGACGAGCGTCCCCGCCACATCCATATAATCGATGCCAAAAGGCGTGGCCGTGCCGCTCATCGTCATAAACTGGACAGTAGCCTGGTCGGCAGTGCCTCCCCGGCGCGTCACCGATACTCGGGCAAAGGGCGTGCCTTCGCTCGCAAGGTAATTGGTGACTGTGAATCCTATAATGCTGTCTGTCTCCACGATGTTGAGGATGGCCGTGTTGGGATTGGCCAGCGCGGCGCCGCCGGTGGGATTGGACAATGCCAGATTCACCGTCTCATTCGTTTCCACCTCGTCGTCGTTGACGACCGGGATGCGGATGGTCTTGACAGTTTCAGCCGAAATGAACGTCACGACAGCGTTCGTTCCAAAGTAATCCAGGCCGCTGGAGGCCGTCCCGTCCGAAGTCTCCAAGGTCACCGAAACCACTCCGGAGGCCCCGCCTTGTCGCACCACAACCACGCTGCCGCTCATGGCATCCTCGCGCACCGAGAATTCCGGACTGGCAAACCGGAAGCTGCCGGGGCCGACGTTCATGCCGCCGATCAACCGGGCAATGCCGCTGCGCTGTTCCCCATCGAATTCCGTAAAGCCGCCACCCACAATAATCTTGCCATCAAAGGGCTGGAGTTTGACCACTGAAATGAAATTGTCGGCGCCGGAGCCAAAGTTGATGGTCGGATCAGCCGACCCATCAGGAGTCAATCGCGTGATCCGGTTTCGCTCCAGACCGTTGAACTCGGTGAATCCGCCCACCACCAACACTCTTCCGTCGCTTTCCACCGTGATGGAACTGACGAAATCGTTGGCGCCACTCCCGACGTTAAAGCTTCCATCGACCATGCCGTTGCTTTCGAGCCGGACGATGCGGTTGTAAGCCATGCCGTTGAAGTTCGTAAATGAGCCGCCCACCACGATCCGGCCGTCGGGCTGGACCGCGATGGCTTCCACGGGACCATCCGCGCCC
>CAZCUL010000710.1:0-3940 GCA_964501475.1 uncultured Verrucomicrobiota bacterium
TCGCCTTCATGCGGGAGAAACTCGTGCAGGGGCGGATCGAGCAGCCGGATGGTGGCCGGCAACCCTTTGAGCTCCCGGAAAATGCCCACGAAATCCTCGCGCTGATACGGCAGCAGCTTGGCCAGCGCGACTTTTCGGGCCGCGGTATTGTCCGCCAGAATCATTTCCCGCATGGCGTCGATGCGGTCGCCTTCAAAGAACATATGTTCGGTTCGGCAGAGACCGATTCCGACCGCGCCAAAGGCAATGGCGTTTGCGACCTGCTCCGGCGAATCCGCATTGGTGCGCACCTCCAGCTTCGTCGCCTGTGCGCACCACTTCATGAGCTGCGAGTAATACTGGTAAGTCCGGCTTTGCTTGGGATCGAGCGATTTCTCGACGATCACCTGAATGATCTCCGAAGGCGCCGTCTTCACTTCCCCCGCGAACACTTCGCCCAAGGTCCCGTCAATCGACAGGTAATCCCCCTCTTTGAATTTCCTGCCCTCGACCGTGAGGGTGCGGTTCTCGTAACTCACGTGAAGCGCGCTGGCGCCGCAGACACAGACCTTGCCCATCTGCCGGGCGACCAAAGCGGCATGCGAGCTCACGCCCCCCCGGGCGGTCAAAATGCCCTCGGCGGCGATCATCCCGCGCAAGTCCTCCGGCGAAGTTTCCACCCGCACGAGCAGCACCGTCTCCTTCCTTTGCGCGGCCTCCACGGCGCGGTCCGCATTGAAGTAAATCCGGCCCGTGGCGGCGCCCGGACCGGCAGGGAGCCCGCGTGCAATGACGGTGGCATTGCTGGCAGCCACGCGATCAAACACCGGCGCCAGCACCTGATCGAGCTGATCGGCCGGCACGCGATGCACGGCCTCTTGCCAATTGATCAGTTTCTCCTTCACCATTTCCACCGCGAACCGGACAGCAGCCAGCCCGGTGCGTTTGCCATTGCGGGTTTGGAGCATGTAAAGCTCGTCGTCCTCAATCGTAAACTCGAAGTCCTGCACGTCCTTGAAATGCTTCTCGAGGGTATTGCGCACCCGCTCCAATTCCTCATAAGCGACCGGCAGAATGTCCTTCAACTTCGCCACCGGTTCCGGCGTGCGCACCCCGGCCACCACATCCTCGCCTTGCGCGTTAATCAGAAATTCTCCGTAAAAGACCTTCTCACCCGAAGCCGGGTCGCGGGTAAAGGCGACACCCGAGCCGGAGCGTTCGCCCGTATTTCCAAAAACCATCGCCTGCACGTTCACCGCCGTCCCCCACTCATGCGGGATGCCATACTTGCGACGGTAAACCATCGCCCGGTCGTTCATCCAGGAACCGAACACAGCCCCAATCGCTCCTTCGAGCTGTTGCCAGGGATCGTTCGGGAATTGCCGCCCGGTCCGTTCCTTGACCAGGTCCTTGAAGCGCTTGACCAGTTCCTTCAGGCCGACCGCATCCATGCGAGTATCCTCGGCGTGCGGTTCGCCCGGAAACAATTCGCCCTTGAGTTTTTCAATTACGATCTCAAAGGGCTCGTGATCTTCCCCGGGTCGCTTTTGCACGCCCATCACCACGTCGCCGTACATTTGAATGAAGCGGCGGTAACAGTCCCAGGCAAAGCGCTCGTTCTTGCTCACCTGGGCCAGCCCCAACACCGTCTGGTCGTTCAAGCCCAGGTTCAAAATGGTGTCCATCATCCCGGGCATCGAATCGCGCGCGCCGGAACGCACCGCCACCAGCAACGGTTTCTCCGCGCTGCCGAACTTCTTGCCCAGCATCTTCTCCATCGCGCGAACACCCTCCTCCACCTGCGCCCACATCTCCCTGGGATATGATCTCTTGTGAGCGTAGTAATAGGTGCAGACTTCGGTCGTAATCGTAAATCCGGGAGGCACCGGCAGCCCGATGCGGGTCATTTCCGCCAGATTGGCGCCTTTGCCGCCGAGCAAGGACCGCATGCTGCCATCGCCGTCAGCCTTCTTGCCGGCGAACTTGTAAACATATTTGTGCGCTTTGGGTGCTTTAGCCATAAATCGATTCGACCGCGGTAAGTTTCAGTGTTGAGTCGGAAAAAACTGAGCGGCGAGACTAACAAAGGTCCCCGACCTGTCAACGCTGAGTTGGATGGAGTGGATGGAGTGGATGGGGAACAGCAGGCTGCCCATGAACCTGATAGCTCTGGTTCAGGGGCGCAATGCGCGCAAAAAATTTCGGGGAAGTCTCGTTTTGCGCAGACCCAGCCCGCTACCTTCGGCAAAACGCGTCATAGCCCGTCAGAATGCCCAGCACAATCAGGATCGCGCCGATCATCCTGAACCCTCTTTCCAGGCCGCCGCCAGCCAGGCGCTCGCTCGAACGCATCACCGCCCTGTGCGCCCGGGGGAAGAGCAGATACGCCACGCTCTTGAGCGTTGCCATCCAACCGGCCAGCGTGATGATGACGCGGATATCCCAAACCCAGATGTTATGCCCAAGTATCACGATCAACCCGACGGGCAGGCTCATTCCCGCCAGGATGAACCCACCCGTGTCGCGTTCTTTTAGCGGCAGAAACAGCGCCGCCCACTTCGCCGGATAAAGCAGATGAGAAAGTCCGCACACGATCCACAAGACCGCGACCCAACGAGCAATAAGGATATCAATGGTCATACCCGCTTCAACCACCTGAGCCGGGAGAAACGAGCATTCTCATCTTAACCGGAGCGCGGCTGTCCTCAGATGCAGCAGATGGGAACGCCATGACGCGGGAGAATCCCCAGGGCTCGTTCGTGCTGCGCTGGGACAACCGTGCTCCGCAAAATGAGAAATGCCGCGACGACACTCGACCATCCTTTCCCCGGCGTTTCCCTTGCGAGCGCCGTGTGCGGCAGCCGCGGCCGATTCGGTGTTCTTTCTAGGGATCATCGATCCTCACGTGATTTCTGGGAAGGGTCTTCCGGTCCACTTTCTCCCACCACGATTCCCATTCCTGCTTTGATTTCAGGTTCCTTTCGCCCGAGAGTTCTCGCAGTGCGGCAACCGAACAGGTATCAACGTTGAGGTTTGGGACTCGACTGGGCCAGGCATTCGAAACCGTTGGAAGCGGGTTTTCGCTGTTCTTGATCAGCCACTCGAAACCGTCCGGCTCGCCCAGTTGGGCCAATCCAACGGCCGCGTGAAACCTGGCGCTCGGCAGATAATGCTCGCCGGCGTCATCGTGAAGAATCCTCCGAAAGAATTCAGCCGCCTCCGGGACTCTCGCGCGCAGCAAGGCGATGGCATAATGATCGATCCGGAATCGATCCGCCTCCGTGCTTCGGGAGATGAGCTCGTTGACGACCTCAGGACCGAGACAAACAGATGCCGCCCATGCGCTGGCTTGTTCGGTCTTCTTGCCTTCTCTGATGACGTCACGGGCCGCCGCGTCGATGGCGAGCATCTTGCCCAACACGCGAACGCAGCCAATCTCGCCGTGCTCCTTTCCTCTTTGGAGCTCGCGTAGCACAACCCTCCAAAACCCGGTTTGGCGCCCGCGCTCGGCGACGATGTGGGAGGCCGCCATGAGGGTCGAGGTGTCAATTTTGCCTCCGCCTGCGATGTAGGTGTCAAAGAGCATCTGACAAAGCGGGTCGGGCTGGGTCTCCTCGGCGACCGCCTTCGGAAAAGTCGCAGCCAACATCACCACCACCAGAAGCGAAGTCATTTTTACGTCGATCATTCTCTTGCCTTTCCGCCGACCGTCCGCGCTCCGCGACAACCGACTTCACTCGAAGGCCCCTTCCCACCTACGGGTATAACTCCCCTTCTATCTCAAAGTTCCGACAACCCGTTCAACTGAAATCGCGTCAGGCCGTCCTGCTTCCGCCTGTCCCCGCGCGACAACCGGCAAACAAACGCAGAAAGGAAAGGATAAGACCGCTGCACGCGCTTATTTTGGCAGGGGCCGGGCCAGAGGCGGGACTTGATCGGACGGCCCATCAGGGGCTCCCCT
>CAZCUL010000711.1:0-9958 GCA_964501475.1 uncultured Verrucomicrobiota bacterium
GAGCAAAAAATACCAGGGGCAATTTCCGTTCTGGCGGGTGTATCAAGTCATCGATGGTCGTGTGCCAGTCATGGGCCACGGGACCATCGAGATGCCGAGTTGCCGGGCTGCAAGGGGATTTCTGGGATGGATGTGCTTTCCGTCCAGGTATAGTTCACCGGAATCCGCCGTGTGCACGCCGGCGAGGATTTTGCCCAAAGTGCTCTTGCCGGCGCCATTTTCGCCGATCAAGGCGTGGCAACCGCCCCGCTGGATGGAAAAGCTCACGCGGTCCAGCGCCAAAACGCCGGGAAAACGCTTCGTGATCTCATGAAACCGAATGAATGACATCGCTACGATAGTTTGACCCGAAGCAGGTCGGGGCGATTGGTGGTGATTCCGTCCACGCCAGCTTTGGCGAGTTGTCTCGCCCGCGCAACGGAGTCCACCGTCCAGACATAAAAACTCAAACCGGCTTGCTTTACTTTCCGAACGAATGCGGCGTCGATTGGTCCGCTGGCATCTGCATCCACACCATCCAGACCAGCCCGCCGGACCAGGCCAATCAGATCCTCCGCTGTCGGTCTGGTTTGGCCCGTGCGCTTGCTCTGCTGAAAATCGGCTACCAGACACATCTCGATCTGCGGGAAACGTTCCTTTGCCAGTCGCATGGTCTGCCAGGAAAAGCCGATCAATACAATCTCGCCCGCAGTTCGGCCGGTTCCCTTTAACGTTGCCGCAAAATCCTTTAGAAAGGCGGGGCCGCACTTCACCTCGACAAACAAGCGCTTCCCGGGAGGGATGGTCTCCAGGACCTCCGCCAGCGTCGGAATTCGCTCGCCCCCCCAGCGCGGATGTTTCCAGGCGCCGGCATCAAGAGCTTTCAACTCGGCCAGGTTCTGTCCTTCGACCTTGCGGCGGTTATTCGCTGTGCGCCGCGTGGTAGGGTCGTGGATCACCACGATCCTGCTATCACGCGAAAGCTGGATATCCACCTCGACCGCGTCGGCCCCCATTTCCCAGGCGAGGTTCACAGCGGCCAGAGTATTCTCCGGAGCGGTATGGGATGCGCCCCGGTGCGCGATAATCTCCACGGAAGCGGAACGGCCAATGGCGCGCGGCTTGCCCATGGCATCAGGCTTTGCCGGAGGGGATGCCTGGCCGTTTGCGTTGGCGCGAGGAATCGAGCGCCGCCCGTCTCGAAACAAAACGACTTCCTGCGAGGTAAAAGCGCAGCGGCAACGCCGCCGCCTTGGTGATGCCAATTCGCGTCGTTGTGATCATCGGCCCCCTTTCCAGGAGGCATTCTTTGTGATTGGGATTGCGCCCGATCAAGATCGGAGAATGCCGGTCGCAAAGATCGATTCCGTCCAGCGCCCGGTCAATATCCAACGCTTCGGCCAGGCGGGCCGGACCGCCGGTCAATAGAGAGGACTTCTGTGCGCCGCGACGTTCCAGGATTTGGTCCAATCCAAAATCAACTTCGATGGCCCGGACCAACACGGCCTCGGCATTGCCTTCGGGACAGCAGACGGCATTGAAACAAAAATGCATCCCGTAGATCAGATAGACGTAGGCATGACCGGGCGGGCCGTAGAGCGCCTGATTGCGGGGGGTCTTGCCGATGAACCCGTGACAAGCTGGATCGTGCATCAGGTACGCTTCGGTTTCGATGATGAGGCCGCCGCACAATCCGGCCGCATGATTTCGGACGAGATAATGCCCAAGGAGACGCGGCGCGACAACGTCGGCGCTCGGTTCATAAAAGGATCGCGGCAACGGCTCGAACATGCGGCCTAAAAGGTGCGGTCAGGCGCGTCAAAGGCAATCCGAATTTTCTTCACGCCCTGGTGGAGCGGCGGCCCGCAGGCCATTTGTAAGGCATTTGAAATGCGCCACTTCAGTCCTCAATTTGGGCCGAATCAGCACTTTTCTCTCGACCATCCAACTCATTCGCCGAAATGATTCGGTGATTTGAAAAAGCAAGAGGGCAATAAAAGGCGCCGGGTGGAAAAACTGGGTGTACCGGACGCCGGAGCGGCTGATCGGGCGCAGACACTGATTCAGAAGAAGAGCGGGCCGACGGCGGCGTTTTACGCGAGGCGCTTGCTGCGTTTTCTGGCCAGGCGCAAGGGACGGCTTTCGAACCTGCTCATCCTGACGCACGATTACCCGGACCCGGACGCCCTGGCGGCAGCGTTCGCTTTGCAGCACCTGACTCAGCGCGTTTACGGGATCGAATCGAAGATCGGTTATGGGGGGATCATCGGGCGCACGGAAAACCGCGCCATGGTCAAGATTCTAAAGATCCCCGTGCACAAGATGAAACGGGCGCAGGTCAAAAAATACCGGAATGTCGCCCTGGTGGACACTCAGCCGAAGTTCGAGAACAATTCCTTCGCCGGGAATCGTCGCGCCACCATGGTGATCGACCAGCATCCGTCGATGGCGAAGCCGGTGGCCGATTTGATTCTGATCGACCCGTTATGCGGCGCTACTTGCGTTATCATTGCGCAGGCGTTGCTGCTCAAAGGCATCGAGCCGCCGGCCAAGCTGGCCACGGCCATCGCTTACGGCATCCTGTCCGATACCCTGGACCTCTATCGGGCTCAGCGGCCCGACGTGGTGCAAACCTACCTCGGAATTCTGCCCTATGCCGACATGAAAGCCCTGGCGCGCATTCAGAATCCACTCCATTCGAAAAAGTTTTTCACCACTCTCGGGCGGGCCATCAACCAGGCGCTGGCTTACCGGCGGCTGATTGTGGTCCACCTGGGCATCGTGTCGAATCCAGAACAGGTCTCGCACGCAGCCGAGTTCCTCCTGACCTACCGGCGCATTAACTGGTCTTTCTGCACCGGCCGTTACAAAGGCAACCTTCATCTTTCCCTGCGCACCGATAAATCGAACTCTCCCGCCGGCGAAATTCTGCGGGAAGTAGTGGGGAATCCAAACGATGCTGGCGGCCATGGGCCCATTGCCGGTGGCAAATGCAAAGTGAACTCAAATGCCACGGAAGAGGAATGGAAACAATTCGAGCAAAACCTCCAGATGCGGCTGGCCAAGCGGCTTCGCCTCCCCGCCACTGCCGAGTTCCGCCGGATTTTCCAGTCGTGAAAGAAGCTTCGAGCCTGCGGGGAGGGCCGTTTCCGTATTTGAAAAAGGGGCGCTTCGCTTCCCGACGGCCCTCCGACTTTTTCATTTTCATTGGATGGGAAGTTGGTAACGTCTCCGCACACTTAAATGATGCTGTATCAAAAGTTCCTGGGCGCGATTGACCGCTGGCTCGCCAGGCACAGTCTGCGCAGTTTTCACCTCCGCCGCTTCCGCCGCCGGGAACGTTATCATCCCGACTACAGATTACTGGCAGCCAGCCTGAGCAAAATTGTGCCGTTCGCGACCATTTTCGATCTCGGGTGCGCGAACGGTTTCCTCCTTTCCGAGTTTTACCTGGCCGGAAAGAAGGTGCGCGGCCTCGATCTTTCCCCTGATGTCCGCTCAGTCCTTCCTGCGGAGCTTTTGCCGCAGGTGGAGGTGGGAGATTTTTCGGAGGCGAAGGGGCGTTGGGACCTCGTCTGTTGCGTCGAAATGGCGGAGCATCTTACGCCGGAGCGCAGCATCGAGTTGGTGGACAAGGTTGTGAGCCTGGCTAAACATTGGATATACTTTTCCGCCGCGCCTCCCGGCCAATTGGGTTACGGGCATATCAACTGCCGTCCGCAATCCGAATGGCTCGGTTGGTTTGAAGAACGCGGCTGGGTGCCGATGCTGGCCGAAATCCAGCGATTGCGCAAAGACCTTAGGTCATTGCAAAGAGCCACCTGGCTCCTCCGGAACAGCTTCATTCTCGCACCCCGGGGCAAGTCCTCCGGGGACAAGCGCCGTCCGGAAATCAGTCGCGACCTTGCCCATGCTTCCAAGGCTTGATTTCGAGAAGCCGTCTGGACCGGCGGGGAGCGGAGAGAGCGAAGCTTGCAGCACTGGAAAAGATATAGATGCGGTTTGAACCGCCTTCTGCAACCCCGTGTTCCGGCGGTCGCCGGCGGTCTTCATTCAGCCTGTCCCCAGGCGGATTTTTTCGTTCAGGACTAATGTGGCAAGGAAGTGGGCCAGGCCGGTGGCAATGATCAGAAGCACGGAAGCAAAAAGGTAGAGACCAAGGGCGTTGGAGGGATCAGGACGAAGCACACGCGGAATTCCGCGATAGAGAAGCGAAACGGAGAGAAGAACCCCGATGCCCCAGCAAATCCAGGTATTGATTTCCGGCCACCCATCCACCACACGCAGCAGCAGCAACGGGCCGAGCGAATAGGCCAGGGTAACGAAGCATTGCTGGTAGGAACAGCGGCTGTGAAAGCTCGCCGCCGTTCGTTTGAGCAGGGAGGCGCCGCCAAAAGCAATGGCCAGAATCGAAACGGCATGGACGGTTTCGTAGGCGATAGCCATGCTCAGAGAAACTTCCACCCGGCGGTCGAGAGGGCCAAAGGTCCGGCCAAGTTGGGTCAGACCGAGCCCTTCGACGGTCAGGCAAACCAGAAAGAGCGGAACGAGGTAGAGAATCACCGCGGAGAGGACGCTCCGCCGGGCCTTCTCGATTCTCTCCCACGTGTCAGTCGGGTCAAAGATGAGCAACAACACCGTAATCATTGGCGCAGTCTTTAACGGGGCGAAGCCTGGCTTACAACCAAATTGCAGGCAGAGCCTGGCAGCGGACTTTCCCTTCCCTCTCCCATTCCACCGCCGGGGAGGTGACGAGCTCTGTTTTTATGGAAGCGATTCTCCCTTCCGCGTGCCAGACCGGGTATAGGAATTCCCGGTCCCCTCTCCCCGTGAGGGGCGAGCGGGGAGAGAGATAGGGAAAGGAAAACCAGACCGCTCGGAATTTATCCTCTTCCATTTTTTTCGGTGGCATGTTGGAATGCGACGTCGATGCGCGTTAATCTCGGTATCTGGAGCAAACTGAACCGGCTGGTTCTTTTCCTGTTCGTTCTGGCGGGATTGGCGGCTGTCGGTTCTTCCTACATTCCCCTGATCCAGCAAAATGAAGCCTATCGACGCGATATCCTGACTCTCGACCGGCGGATCGCGGAGGAGGAACTGAAGGCGCGCCAGCTCAAGGCCGCCATCGAATCGGTGCAGCATGACCCGCGCACGCTCGAGCGACTCGCCCGGGAAAAGCTCGGTTACGCCCGGACAAACGAGACAGTGATCCGCTTCGAGCCGCCGGCGGCAGCGCGCCGTTGAATCGCGGTCCGGGGCCGTTCCGACGCGCCGGCAAGCACGCATCCGCGTGCAGAACCGGCCCAAAGCCCGGGAATTGAGCTGCACCAAAAGCGCCAAACCCGGCACCCGCAGCCCGCGCAGCATAATTGACCTTTTCCCCAGGAACTATTTTACTGACAGCAATGGTGCCCGCCGCTTGCTTCACCGGCCTGGTCGAATTCAGTCCGGGCTTTTCCCCGCGTCCGGCTCTCAGCCATGTGCTGTTCGATTTCGACGGGACGTTGTCGCTCATCCGGGAAGGCTGGCCCGAAGTAATGGGGCCGATGTTCGCCGAAATGCTGCCGCGGCGCCCGGGCGAGACCGAGGATGAACTGCGCCGACTGGTGCACGAAGACATCATGCGGCTCAATGGCAAACAGACCATTTACCAGATGATCCAACTGGCGGAGCGCGTGCGGGAACGGGGCGGCCAGCCACGGGAGCCGCTTTGGTACAAGAAGGAATACTTGCGCCGCCTCGACACCCGCATTGCCTCGCGTCTGGATGCTTTGCGCACCGGTGCTCTCGAGCCGGACGAACTTTTGGTTTACGGCGCGCGGTCTCTATTGGAGAACCTTCGCTCGCGCGGCATGCCGCTCTATCTGGCGAGCGGGACGGACGAGCATTGCGTGAAGGAGGAGGCTCAATTACTCGACATCGTCCGGTATTTTGACGGGCGCATTTATGGCGCGCTGGATGACTACAAGACGTTTTCGAAGAAGGCGGTGATCGAGCGTATTCTGCGCGAGAACCGCGTTTCCGGTGAACAGCTTCTCGCGTTCGGAGATGGCTACGTGGAGATTCAAAATACGAAAGAGGTTGGCGGTCTGGCAGTGGCGGTCGCCAGCGATGAAGCGCAGAACGGTTCTGGCCGCGTCGATGAATGGAAACGGCAGCGACTTCTCGGCGTGGGAGCAGATGCGGTCATCCCTGACTTCCGCGACGGCGCGGCGTTGATTGAATGGATTTTAACGAAATGACGCGCCAACCGCTCGATCTCGGGAAATTGAAGGTTTATCCGCTGGAAGAGCGGCAGAGCCTGAGCACCATCGATGAAGTGCTGGTGGAGCCATCCAGTTCGCCGCCCGCCTGTCCGGAATCCACCGCGGCTGCTGTGGAAGAATGCGCGCAGCGTGTCCTGGCCGCCCGGAGACGAGATGCCGCGGTGATGCTGATCTATGGCGCGCACCTGATCAAAAACGGCGCCCAACTGCTGGTGAACCAAATGCTCGATCACGGCTGGCTGACGCATCTGGCCACCAACGGCGCCGGGATCATTCACGATTGGGAGTTCGCCTATCTCGGACGCTCCACCGAAAGCGTGCGGGCCAACGTCGCCACCGGCAGCTTTGGCACCTGGGACGAGACGGGGCGGTCGATTCATCTGGCATTGCTCGCCGGCGGCCTGCGCGGCGAAGGCTTCGGCCAGGCGCTCGGGCGATTCATCCAGGAAGACGGCGCCGCTTTGCCAGGGATTGAAGAGCTCGAGGACCATTTGCGGACCGAACCTTCTCATCCTTTTGCTCCAGCGCGCGCTGACGCTCTGCAGGCGATGCGGCGAAACGATCTGAAGTCCGGCCGCCACCTTCTGCTGCATCGCTGGCGAAACGCTTCGGTGGTTGCGCACGCCTTTCGCCAGGAAATTCCATTTACGGTCCATCCCGGCATCGGCTACGACATCATCTCGAATCACCCCATGTTCAACGGCGCCGCCATTGGCCGGGCGGCTGAGCTGGACTTTCGGCTTTTTGGCGGTTCGGTCGAGCAGCTTGACGGCGGAGTAGTGCTCTCAGTCGGTTCGGCGATCATGGGGCCGCAGGTTTTCGAGAAAAGCATCAGTTGCGTAAACAACCTTCGCCTGCAGGGGCGCCGCCAGATCGTTCAAGGCCATTTTATCTATGTTGTCGATTTGCAGGACGGCGGGAACTGGGATTGGTCAAAGGGCGAGCCGCCCCAAGACAATCCCGCCTATTACCTCCGCTTTTGCAAGAGTTATGCGCGCATGGGCGGCACCATGCGCTATCTGCAATGCGACAACGTGCTTTTTCTCCACCGTCTCCTCCATCGGCTCAAGGGTCTTTAGATTATGGAGCGTACCCGGTTTGATGCCATCACCAGCTCCTATCCAAAACTGCGCGTTGCCATTGTGGGCGATTTCTGCCTCGACCGTTACCTTGAGATCGACCCGGCGAAAGGCGAAATATCCATCGAAACCAGGCTGCCGGTTTACAACGTGGTCAACGTCCGCGCTCAACCGGGCGCCGCCGGCACCATCCTCAACAATCTCGTTGCCCTGGGCGCAGGCCAGATCTTTCCGGTGGGATTTTGCGGCCTGGATGGCGAAGGTCACGAGTTGCGGGACGCATTGCAGCGCCGGGCGGGCGTGAATCTCGATCACTTCCTCCGCACCCCGGACCGCCGCACCTTCACTTATTGCAAGCCGCTCGTGATCGAGTCGGGAAAGCCCCCTCAGGAATTGAACCGACTCGACACCAAAAATTGGACCCCGACCCCCCGGGAGATCGAGAGGCAGCTCGTGCGCGCTCTCGAAGAAGTGTCCGGGCGCCTGGACGCCATCGTCGTCATGGACCAGGTGGGTATGCCGGAAACCGGCGTCATCACGCGCGGGATGCTCGCAGCTCTTGGCCGCCTCGCGTTGAACAAGCCAAACCTGCTCATTCTGGCTGATAGCCGTCGCAGCCTGCGCGAATTCCCGCCCGTGACGTTTAAAATGAATGCTGCTGAATTGGCGGCATTGACCGGAAGCGCCCTCGAGATCGATCACATCAGGAAAAGCGCTCTGGAATGTTCCCGCCGCTTGAATCGGACGGTCTTCGTCACGCTTTCCGAACGAGGCATTCTTGGGGCCGAGCCGATCGGGAATTGCCTCCACATTCCGGCCTGGCCGGTTCGCGGTGAAATTGACGTGGTGGGCGCTGGCGATGCCGTTACCGCCAATCTGACCGTTGCCCTTGCCGCCGGAGCCAATCTGGAGGAAGCCTTGCACATGGCGAATGCGGCCGCTTCGGTCGTGATTCATCAGCTCGGCACCACCGGCACTGCGTCCCTACCGCAAATTTGGGCAACGCTCAGCCGACGTGTGAAATGAATCGCGGCACAGGCCGCGCGAGTTCACCAAGTTCACCAGCGCGGCTGTCCCCAGCCGCAGCGCTCGCGAATAGGAATGGCGCTGGGGATCTTATCGCGGATCGCCAATCAGACTGCCAATCCACAGGCGTCGCCGCCTTCTGGCGCGCGCCGACTGGCAGTCCTCTGCCGCCTTTCACTCAGTGGGGGGAGATACTCGAAAGAACTGGCCGCCGCGCCAACCAAAAGCGCCAGAGACAAAGCCAAAGCGGTGTCGCGCTTTGCTTGCCACCGCAGTCCAAATTCACCTACAGCGCAGCACGGGTTCATGGAGAGCTACGACCTCCAATTCTGGACGCACATTGTGAGCATGAACCCGGCGGTTCGGTCGGACCGCGGCTCTTCTAAGAAACTCCGGTGGGAACTCTCTGTTGCTGTACGAGTTCAAATCCGAGGCTGGCCGCAGTGCGCTTCAGGCTATTCAATCTTCGTAGCTGGTAGTTCTTCTCATATTCTTCCAAGCCGATGCGCACGTACTCTTCGCCGTGCTTGAGCATCCGAAAGTTTCTTTCATGTGTAGCTCACGCAAAGCGTGGGTGGCCGCTCCTGAGCCGCAGCGGCTTGAAAGCGACCAACGCGCTGGTTTTCCCAAAGACCCTGTTGCGGCCGGAGCGCTGCGGACCAGAGGCCCGCGGTCCGGGATCAGGGTAGGGACGGCGCGCTGCGCCGTCAGCGCCGCGTTCAGCGCCGCAGCCATTCCGCCCGCTGCTGCGCGGGCGGGGACATCGCAGCGCGATGTCCCAGTTTTAGGGTGAGGAGGTTCATGAAGAGGGGCGCGGACAGCCGGATGGGTTCCCGTATCCACACCACCTCTCGTTTGACAGCGGTTCCGCGCTTTCGGATCATTCAGCCATGAGCCGAAATTTGCGACGCGGGCTTTCAGCACTCGCAATCTTCTCCATGCTTGCGGCGTCTCCCGCTGCTGCGCACGATGCTCTGGTGGCGGACCTGATTATCACTAACGCGGCTGTCCGAACCCTGGATTCGGATCGGCCTGAAGCGGAGGCCATCGCCATCCTTGGCAATCGAATCGCCGCGGTCGGGTCGAACGTTGAAATGATGTCCCTGGCGGCAGAGCACACCCGGACAATCGACGCGCGGGGCCGGTTGGTGCTTCCCGGATTCAATGACGCGCACGTCCATTTTCTAAGCGGAGGTTTTCAGCTTTCGAGCGTGGATTTACGGGACTCGGAAAGCCCGGAGGAATTTGCGAAACGATTGCGCGAGTTCGCGGCCAGGCAACCTTCCGGCAAATGGATCACCGGCGGCGATTGGGACCATGAACGGTGGCCGGGAACGCCGTTGCCCATTCGACAATGGATCGACGCCGGGACCAGCAATCACCCGGTTTTTGTGAGCCGCCTGGATGGCCACATGGCTCTGGCCAACAGCCTGGCGCTGGAGCGGTCGGGGATCACGCGGGAAACCAAGGACCCGCCCGGTGGCCTGATCGTGCGCGATCCAAAGACCGGCGAGCCCACCGGCTTGTTGAAGGACGCGGCGATGAGCTTCGTGCAAAAGTTCATTCCCCAGGCGAATTCCGAGGAGAAGTTGGCTGCGGCCCGCTCGG
>CAZCUL010000712.1:0-14697 GCA_964501475.1 uncultured Verrucomicrobiota bacterium
CGCACGGCCACCGGCCCGGCCGGCTCGTCGCCATGGATGCCAGCCGAGATATAAACGCCGGCGCAGGCGTGCTCGGGAAGACGGCGCAGGGTGACGAGCCGGAGCCTTTCCGAAACGGCCATTGGCTCCGTCATCCAGCCCGATTTGCGCGCGGCCTGTTCGATATCCGACAACACCTCGGCGATCTCGAGCGTTTCTCCGAGGTAGCGTCCTTTATTTCTGCCCAGCCGCTGCATGGTTCCGAGCTTGAATCGGCCAATGCCGGTCTCGCTTCCCGCGAACCGGCAAGCTAAACCTGCCCGACCATTGCGCCCGCCGCAACTGGTTTGCCGGAACTCGAGACGGCTGGCCCGGGCATTTGGTCCGAAAACCCGTGTTTGTCCCAGCGCGGGTCCAGGCCGAGGTCCGCCAGCATCTGAAGGTCCCTCTCGACAGCCTGATTCAGGGTGGTGAGGTAATTGCCCACCATCAGGGCGCTGGCGCCGGCCATGAAGACCATGCTCTGCATGTCGCGCAGGTTCACAGTCCTCCCGCCGGCAATCATGATTTCCTGCCGGGGCAGAATCAGGCGGAAGCAGGCTATGGTTTTCAAAATCTCGAGGGGCGGCAGCGGCGGGTTCTTTTCGAACGGTGTGCCGGGAATGGGATTGAGAATGTTGATCGGCACAATATTCGCCCCCACTTCGCGCAACCCAAAGGCCAGATCACAGCGGTCTTCGCGGGTTTCGCCCATCCCGATGATGCCGCCGGAACAGATGCGGATGCCGGCATTCTTCAGGAACCGTATTGTCTGCACCCGATCCTCATAGGTATGCGTGGTGCATTGGTTCGGAAAAAAGCGCCGGGAGGTCTCGAGGTTGTGATTGTAGCATTCCAGTCCGGCGTCCTTCAGGCGGTCGGCCACCCGCTGATTCGAAATGATGCCCAGGGAAGCATCAGGGCGGACCTTGCCCGATTCAGCCAGTTGACGAATGCGGGTGCAGACTTCGTCCAGCGCCGGGCCTTCATTCAACCCCTTCCAGGCCGCCACCAAACCGAGGGCGGTCACCTCATTGCGGCCCGCTTCCTCCGCCGCCTCGAAAACCGGCTCGGGATCAATGAAATCGTAGCGAGGCGAGCCGGTCTGGTAGAAGGAGGACTGCGCGCAAAAGCGGCAATTCTCCGAGCAGCCGCCGGCCTTGACATTAACAATCGAGCAAAGATGAATCTTGTTCCCCTTGAAATGCTCTCGAACGCGATTGGCCCAGGCCAGGAGGTCGTAGATGTCGGCGGACCGCTCGAGATCAAAAAGCCACAACGCCTCATCGCGCTCTATGTTGCCCCCGCCCAAAACTCGCTCTCCCAGCTCGCGCAGACGTTCGCGCGGGCAGGCGTCAATCCTTTCCCTGCTCATGGTTGACAGCGTAATAGTCCGCGGAACGATGGCAAGTCTTCTTGGGGGAACGAGGACTTTGATAGCGTCGAACGACCTGTCCGCTGCAGCGCATGAAATTGCAAAACCATCAATTATGGTTCGTTGTCGCCTGTCTCTTTGAGGCGGCTCTGCTGGGCGCGGCGGCATTGGGCCGCTGGCTGCCGGGCCTTCCGGTATTCGGACAGCTAACGCTTACCTGGGAAGATGCGGGCGTGGGACTGGTGGGCAGCCTTCCGCTGGTGTGCTTGTTTCTCTGGGCGTTGCGATCCCGCCGGCGGGGCCTGGTGGAAATAAGAGAGTTCCTCGAACGGACGGTGCGGCCAATCTTTGAAAAATGGTCGCTGTTGCAGATCGGCCTCATCTCGGCCCTGGCGGGTATCGGCGAGGAAATGCTCTTTCGCGGTCTGGCCCAGGGCTGGCTGGAGGGCGTCATGGCCAGGCCGGCCGCGCTCATAGTTGCGAGTGTTTTATTCGGCCTGTGCCATTTGATCACGCCGCTTTACGGCGCATTGGCCGCGGGGATTGGGTTTTACCTTGGCCTCATGTTCATGGTCACAGGCAACCTTCTTGGGCCCGTGCTCTGCCACGCCACCTACGACTTTATCGCGCTGGTTTATTTTTTGAGATGCCGGACTGCCCCTGGCGCAAAGTAACTGCGCGCGCTCGACCTGTTTATCGAAGGACCGCCGTCAAAACACTTAAGGCGACACCACAATCTGATAAAAGCGGCGAACCGCTTCCGTCGGAGACGAGCTCGAGAAGGAAACATCGCTTCCGGTGCCGTGGACGGTTCCAATCGTCTGCCACAAGGGAGGTGTGACGCCCGCCGAGGCCTGGACTTGATACGTCTTGCCGGCAACGCTCCGCCAGCGAAGGGTGATGTCTGCGCCGTTGTAAGTAATCGACTGAAAGCGCAGAGCTGACGCGGCTGAATGCGGGTCAGTGCCCGCCATGTATTCTTCGAGATTTGTCAGTCCATCCCCATCCGTGTCAAAGAGCGCATCGGCCGCGGAGTTGGGATCGAAGCCATGCTCGCGCTCCCATGAATTGGGCAGACCGTCGTTATCGGCATCCAGGTCCGGATTCAAGTCGATCTGTTGTCGGGCAAACACCAGCACCCCCATGCGCGGAATGGTTATGCAGGCGGAATACGGTAAACCATGGAGCGCTCCACCGTTGGCCGCGATCTGGCCGCCATTGCCGTGATTGCGCCCGCCATAGACCCCGGCGTCGCTGTTGAATATCTCAAGCCACTGGCCCGAAAGCGGCATGCCAAGGCAGTAATTGTTCAGATCGCTGTTGTTGAAGCTCGCCACCATTACCAGGTCATCGCCGTTGCCGGCCCAACGATGCCACGCCACGACATTCGCGCTCTCGTTCAGGTGAAAGATGTTCTGACTCGAATTGCCGCGCAGTGCCGGGCTCCGCCGCCGCAACCAGGTCATATCCCGGCAAGCCAGAAAGTAGTCGTGATACCGTTCCCTGTAATTCCACTGAATCCGATTGTTCAGGCCGTCGCCGAAACGGCGGTCTTCCATCCATTCCTGCCCTTGGAGGACCAATGGCATGCCGGCCGTGAACATAACCAGGCCATAGCAAAGCTTTCCGCGGCCATAGGCCCAAACGCTGTGCGGATCGGCGCTGTCCGCAGCCACCACGGCGCGGCCATGCACCGCCGCTTCGTCATGACTCTCGATGTAATTGATCGCTTTCGATCCCCCAAAGGCGAAATGATTCATGCCCTCCACCAGCCGACCCATGTCCGGATCACCAAAGGGAGCAGCGTTCAGAGCCGCGCGAAGATGATCGTGAAACGAATCGTTCCACTGCGCGTCCAGACCGGCCCCGCCGCTCTCGAGAGATTGTGTCACGGCGGGATCGTTCGGCAATTGTTCGGCGGTGATGACCGCCTTGCGCGAAACTGAATCCGCGGCCCGGGCAAAATCCTGAAGCAGCCTCCAGCCGTCCGTGTTGACCTTGATAAATGCCGTCCCATCGAGGCGGAATCCATCCAGGTGATATTCCTCGATCCAATAACGAATCGTCTCGGTGAGATAGTTGCGCACCTCACGATTGCCGTAATCCGGCCGGGGTCCCCACGGCGTCTCCCGAAAACCATCGCCTTCACGATAAAAGTAAATCTCCTCGCCGTCATAATCGAGGAGGTTGCCCGCCAGATCGCTGGGCCCCATGTGATTGAAAACCACGTCGAGAATGACAGCCAAACCCGCCTGATGACATCGATCCACCAGGTATTTTAGATCGTCCGGCGTGCCGTGGGCCGATTCCACCGAATATTGGAAAGCCGGGTTGTATCCCCAGGAAAGGTCTCCGGCGAACTCTGTTACCGGCATGAGCTCGATCACATTCACCCCCAGTTCCACCAGGTGATCCAAATGCCGGTCCACGACATCTCGAAAACCCGCCGGGTGCCGATTCAACCCGTCTCCTTCGCCGGCAAAGGAACCGACGTGCAGTTCGTAAAGGATCATGTCCTGAAAAGACGGCGTGCTCCAATTCGTGTCGCCCCACTCATAACGCAGCGGGTTCCAAATGACCGAATTGCCTATGGAAGTCAAATGGCGCCGGCCGCGCGGATCCGTCCGCCAATGGCTTCCGCCATTCTCGATCCGGAATTTGTACTCGTGGCCGTGAAGCGCGCCGGAAATCCGGGTTTGCCAGACACCTGCGACGTTCGTCATCGGATTGGCCGCGCCGTTCCAGCCGTTGAAGTCACCGGCCACAGAAACAGCCGATGCATTCGGGGCCCAAACCCGAAAGACGGCGCCGTTGCCTTCAATGGTTGCCCCCAGGGGAAACTGCCCCAGCGGTGTCAGATTGATCAGAAAATCACCGCTGCCCGGTTCTCCTCCAGACACGCCCAGACGGTTGAAATAATCAGTGTCGGAGCCGTCGGTGATCTCGAAACGGTAATAGAGGAAGTCCGATTGAGTTCCGGTCACCGTGGTTCGCCAAATGTCGTATTGATTGGCGGAACCGGCGTTCCGCACCCAAACCATGCTGTGATGGCGAACCTGCCCATCGTAAATCCGCACACGGGCGCCGGTGATATCCCCGCGGAAGACCTGCAGCTCCAGGGCGAAGCTTTCGCCCCTCGCGGGATGGACTGGAGAGCGGAAGGTCTCGTCCGAATGAACGCCATTCCACTCGACGTTGTTGTCGTTCGAGGCAGCGCGAAGACCGCCCGCCACAGCCAGGAGCGCCAAAGCGAACGCAATCCTCGACAGTTGCCAGGGGCGATTCGCCATAAGAATCAAACATCATAGCCGAATCGGACTACGAAATCCACCTGTGCAAACCCTCCATCAGCAATTCTCATTTTAACCCGGAGCGGCGGCGGCCTAAACCACATGGCCAGGATTCGCCCGTTGTGAAAGCGCCAGAGGACTAGTCCTCTACCGCTTTCTTCCGGAGCGTGCTGACGCTCATGGGCAAGATTCGCCCGCCGTCCATCCTGTGCCCGCGGCCAAAGCGCCAGAGGGCTGGCGCCCGTCTGCCGTAATACTATGGAGGGCGGGCAGTCCAAGACCTGGCGGACTTCCCAGCGGCTCCGACCAAGGAGGCGCGAATTTCCGAAAGGCATCAGGGCGGGCAGTGCCCCCGGTTAGCGATCTCCCAGCGGATGGGACCCGGCGTCTATCGATAAACGACCGGGAAGAATTCGCCTGCAAAAGTCCGAGACTTGCGATTGACTCGACCAGCGTTGAAGACCGGCAGATGAAATCCTCAAAAGATCACGTGCTTGAGCGCTTTCGCTCGATGCCGTTTGCGTTTTCTGAACAGGTTCATCAGCGCCGATCATTGCGCGAGGTCCAGACTCAATAAAAAAAAGACGCTATGAAGATAGAGACTCCGGGAGGCCACCTCGACCACATGCTGCGCCAGACGCGGATGCACCATGTCGAACTCAGCACCATGGCGGATATGAAAGCCAACATGCTGCTGACGATCTCGGCCGTGGTGATCACGCTGTCCGCTCCGCACGTGTTCAAACCGGACTTCCAATGGCCGTTCCTCGTCCTGATCGGGTTCTGCCTGATCACGGTTGGGCTGGCCACCTACGCCGTCATGCCGAAAATTCCTCTCCCCCGGCGAGGGCAGCCCCGACCGGACGTGCGCAGCCGGCGCTTTGACCTGCTGTTTTTCGGGGACTTCACGCGCCTGGATTATTCGGAGTTCGAAGCGGCCATGGAGGAAATGATGAATGACCCCAGCCGCACTTACGAGGCGCAGATTCGCGAACTTTATACGCTGGGAACGTATCTGGCGGAGAAGAAATACCGGTTTCTGCGGCTGGCATATCTCTCGTTCCTGACGGGGCTGTTTGCCAGTTTCGCTGTAATGATTGTTTGGGCGCTGGTGGTTTAGCCATAACGATGCGGTTCGGGTGTGAAACTTGAGCCGAATGATTGCCGTGCCAAACAGCGTCTGAATGGAAAGGCCGGCCTGGATCGATAAAGTTTCCGGCAAAGGAAAACAGGTTTCGGCCCGGCGCCAAAGGCCGGCAGCAGAAAATGTCCAAACTCCGACGCCGGCTGGAAAGCCGGCGATACGGCCGGCAGATTTCGCCCTCCGTTCCGCCCAATCTTATTTCCCGGCCAATCCTTTCAGATAGGCAAGAATCAAGTTCGGGAGATCACGGCTGTAGCCGCCCTCGAGCAAACTGAAAGAGGGAATGTCCAGCTTGCGAATCGATTGGCCGAGCCAATGAAAGTCCTCGGCTTCGAGCGTCTCCTGGGCGAGCGGATCCCGCGCATAGGCATCGAATCCCGCCGAGACGGCAACCAGGTGCGGTTTGGCCGACTTCAACTCTTCCAAAGCCTGACTGAGGGTTTTCCGGTAATCCTCCCGCGGCATCTGCGGAGGGACAGGATAATTGAAGCAATTCTCGCCCACGTGGCTTGTCCCTGTTCCGGGATAACAGGGATGCTGATGCACCGAAAAGAAGACGGCATGCGGTTCCTGGACCAGGACGGCCTCGGTGCCGTTGCCGTGGTGCACGTCGAAGTCGAACACCGCAATCTTTGCCACGCCGGTCGCAAGCGCTTCGAGCGCCGCAATGGCAATCGAGTTCAGGAAGCAAAAGCCCATGGCGCGCTCCGGCATGGCGTGATGACCGGGCGGACGCATCAAGGAGAAAGCCGGCTCGCCGGCGCGGGCCAGTTCCAGTGCCCGGAGCGCGGCTCCCACGGAACGTTGGGCATGCTCAAAAATCCCTGGATAAGCCGGGGTGTCGGCATCGAAATCAGACTCCGCGGCTTTAATTCCCGCCAGGTGGCTCTCCGAATGCGCGCGCAAGATGACTTCGTCATCGACCCGCAGTGGTTTTTCCCATTTCAAGCGCAAGTCGTCCTGGCTGCGCAATGTTTCCAGCGTGCGCATGATGCGGGCGGGCCGCTCCGGATGGCCGGACCGCGAATACTCAGCGCAGCCTTCGTCGGTGATGATCGTCATTTCTGGTCTCTCCCGGGTTGAGCGAATCTGGTTTTCGCTTTTGGCCGCTTTCCTTAACTCGAGCACCTTAATTGAATCGCGCATCCGGATGAACAGATTTTTTCGACTCGCGGGGATTTTTGCGGCGGCTTTTGCCTGCTCAACGGCCTCGGCCTGGGATTACGAATTTGAGGAAGGAAAATCTTCTTCGACTCCGCCCGCTTCCCCGCCCGCGTAGCGGCGCAGGTACTTCACCGCCACCGTCAAATCCTTCGGCCAGGGGGCTTGAATGGTGACTGAAGCACCGGTGACCGGCTGGTTGAAAGAGAGTTGCTCCACATGCAAGGCGGTTCGCCCGATCAATGGACGCTCTTCCTTGTCGCGCTTCAATCGATAAGCGCCTTTCAGACGCGACAAGAGCAACGGCGCGCCGCCATAAGAGTCGTCGCCGACCATGGGAAATCCGGCGTGCCGCAAATGAGCGCGAATCTGGTGCCTGCGATGAGTGAGGGGAAAGCAATGCAGCAATGCGTGGGTGCGGAAGCGCTCGAGGACGCGGAAGTCGGTCCGGCTGCGTTTACCGCCCCGTTCGTCCACGCGCATGCGTCCGGGCTGCAAGGGATGGGGCGCCAGTTTGGCCGAGACTGAGAAGGCATCCTGCCGCGGGGCTCCCTGGATCAGCGCCAGGCAGCGCAGGAGCGGCTCTTCGGAGCCAAAGAGATTGGCCATGGCGACCAGCGCCCCTTTGTTCTTCGCCAGCACCAGGACGCCGCTGGTTTCGCAATCCAGGCGGTAAGTCTTCGTGAGATAGCCCAGTTCGCGTTCCGCCGCCCAGGCGGCGCCGCGCTGGATGTCGCGGTGCAGAAGAGTCATCAGGCTGGGCGTTTGCGGATCGTCGCGTTCGGGAGAAGCGGGCAGGCGCGCCGGCTTATCCAGCGCCAGGAAGTGTTCGTCCTCGAACAGGACCGGGATTTTCCAGAATTGCCGGGTGGTTGGGGATGAAAGTTTGATCAGCGGCTCGATCATCTCCTTGGCAAAGGTCGAAAGTTTTCTGCCCGGGCCCATGCGCGCCGGCTCTTAAGCATGCCTGTCGTGGAGACAACCCTAGCCGCCGGCGGGCGGCCCGGCGCCTGGCATGGGTTCCTCCTTTTGCGGGATGATCAGGTTCTGCCGTTCCGCCTGCTTGCTGAACCACTGATTGAAAGCGTCGCTTTGACGGAGCTGGCGGAGCCGGGCCATGAATTCGGGCAATTCGGTTTCGATTCTCGTCTCATTCAGCGGGACCTGCTCTTTCACATGAACGATCATCCCACCCTGGCGGGTGGGAATAAACCGGCTGATTTCGCCCACTTCGAGCCGGGAGACGATCTGCTGAAGCACAGGCAGGTCGAGCCGTTCGTCCAGATTGGTCAGCGTGCTGGTGCTGAGCGAGAAGGGCGGAACCTCGATGAACGTGTCATCGTGCTTTTTGGCCAGCTCGGAGAACTCCTGGCCCTGGGCGACGCCATTGGTGACAATGGCGTGGAAATTGGTGCCATTGGTCACGGCCATCGAGCGCGCCTCAAACTGCTTATAGTCCTGAGTCAGTTTCTCCTGCACTTCATCGAGGGGCGGCAGGTAGCCGGACATCATTTCCTTGAAGGTGATTACATAAACCGCGTTGGTGCCCAGGATGGGAGAGAAGGCTACCGGGTTTTGCTCGTTGAGCGTGCGGGCCTTCTGGAGAAATGCCGTGGGAAAACCCATTTCTTCGAGCGGCTCGGGATCCTCACCGAGCGGAGGCGCGGCGTTAAAGGGTGGCGCGGTCTGGACTGGATAGCCTTTGGCGGCGGCCAGCCGTTCAAATTGGACCGCCTTGTTCGTAGCGGGATCGTTGTAAAGCTCGGTGGCGAATTCGTTGGCAACCCGAAGGCCCTGGCGGCGGGCCCGGTCCAGCAGCATCAACTCGCGGATTTGGTCCTTGGCCGCCTCTTCGGACATGACCATGTCGTTGGTATCGCGAAACGCGTTCGTGCCTGCGCGGAAGTAGAAGTCGTCGATCTGGCTGTTGAGATTCGTCATTTCTTCCAACTCCTTTTCCGCGACCGCCATGTAGTTGCTGACCGGAAACTCGACGTGATTGATGACGATCTGCTCCGGCACGCGGTATTCCGCCATGCGGTTGGTGTAGAATTTGCCAATCGCTTCCGGAGTCACGCTGACCTGATCGAGGTGATTGGAAGCGGAAAACAGGGCCAGTTCGACCCGGAATTCCCGATAATCGTTGGTGTAGAGCACTCTGGCCGCCTGCGGCACGAGCAGCTTTCCGGGCGCCCCCGCCACATTGACCAATTGCTGGATGGCGGCTTCATTTCGAATGTAACGCTGGAAGTCCTCCGCGGTCAGCCCTTTGGGTTTGAGGTGTTGCTTCTCGAATTCGGCAAAGGGAAAGTCTCCCAGCCTTTCCCGTGCGATGCGCACCACGGCTTCGTCACTGATTTCAATCCCCAAATCCCGGATGCGATCCAGGATGAAGACCCGCAGCACGGCGTCGCGCTCCAAGGCCTCCTCGTTGGACCGATCCGCGTCAGGCCATTCCCGGCCGCCGCTGCGCACGAAGTAACTGAGGAGCGTCTCCCGATAAGCCTCGGCGAACTGGTCCAGCGTGATCGGTTTGCCCGCAATGGTCACCGGCTTGCCCGCGATCCGGAAAACACCGGGATCGCTTCGCCCGATTCCTTGTTCCATTTCCGGGGTGAAAAAGATCACGAACGAAGGGATGATGATGATCACCCCGAGAATCCAGATCCACTTTTGATGCTTCCGAAAGCTGCCAAACATAAGCTCAATTTAGAGGCGCGCACCCTAATGTCCACCACAGTGACGGTCAAACGCAAAAGCAGCGCCGCTCGATTGGAGGCGGACCTGATACGGCCACCAGCGCGGCTATGTCCGCAGGGCGCGGCAACGCCACGACCAAAGGAGCGCGACTCTCCCCAGCCGCAGCGCGCCGGGCAGCATCACTAACGTCGGACTCCCCCAGCGCCTTTCGCATTCGCGCGCGCTGCGGCTGGCGACAGCCGCGCGCTCAGACAAATTCGGTCGCTGTCAATCGACGATCTTGCGGACCGGGTTGCTTTGGCCCATCATCAGCCGGTGATCCGGTGGCGCGGCATTTTTTCCAAATTCGTCGGGATCGTTTTCTACACGGGCGCTGGCCTTCAAGCGGCGAGCAGCGATTGGCCGCAGTTTCTCGGCCCGACACGCAACCTGGTTTATCACGGAACTCAGCTTGCCCCGAGCTGGCCGAGGGAGGGGCCGCGGCAGGTTTGGAAGCGCGAGGTGGGCGAAGGTTTCAGCGGGCCGGTGGTCAGCGCGGGGAAACTGATTCTGTTTCACCGCCTCCAGGACCAGGAACGGGTCGAATGTCTCGAAGCTGCAACCGGCAAGTCCATCTGGAGCGCGGCCTACCCGACGCAGTATCGAGATGACTTTGGTTTTGACGAAGGGCCCCGCGCCACGCCGGCAATCGAGAGCGGCCGCGTTTACACCGTTGGCGCCGAAGGCAAATTACATTGCTGGAACCTGGCAGATGGAAGCCGGGTCTGGTCCGTCGATACGAAGGAACAATTCAGCGCGCCGAAGGGATTTTTTGGGATGGCCTGCTCGCCGTTGATCGAGGGCGATCTGGTGGTGCTGACCGTGGGCGGCAGCGGGGGAACTGCGGCCTTTGACAAAGGTTCCGGCAAGGCGCGCTGGCAAGCGCCCGGTCACGAGACAGCCTATTCCTCTCCGACAGCCGCAACGATCCAGGGCGGCCATTATCTCTTCGTCTTCAGTCGCGCGGGCCTGGCGGCGCTGGAAACTAAGAGCGGGCGGGAACTCTGGCGCTTCCCCTGGCGCCCTTCCATCGATGCCTCCGTAAACGCGGCCACTCCTCTGGTTTTTGGAGATCGCATTTTTATTTCCACCAGTTACGGCCGGGGCGCAGCCATGCTGAAGTTCGGGGAAAAGGAACCGGCAAAGGTCTGGTCCGGCGACGACATTCTTTCGAACCATTACGCGACGAGCGTTCATCATGACGGCTTTCTTTACGGGTTTGACGGACGGCAGGAATACGGATGCAACCTGCGCTGCGTGGATGCGGCCAACGGTGAAATCAAATGGAACGAAGAGCGCTTTGGCGCCGGCACAGTGATGGTGGCGGACGGCCGGTTGCTGATTTTGTCCGAGCGCGGCGAATTGATCCAGGCACCGGCTTCGCCCAAAAAATTCGAGCCGGCGGCGCGGGCGCAAATTCTCGGTTTTGAAGCGCGGGCCTATCCGGCGCTGGCTGGCGGGCTGTTTTTTGCCCGGGACAAACGGCGATTGATCTGCGTGGACTTGCGAGCCGGGCGTTGAACGCGGCACAGGGATATGGGGCGCGGCCACATTTTTTCTGTTACTTTTCTCTCTTCCCTTGAGCCCAACCAGAGCCTGCGATAACGTCCGGAGCACGATTTAAAAGATGTCTCAGAATTTTGGCAACTTGAGCGGCCGGCGTCCTGGCACGAAGGGCGGTCCGATGATTCCGGAGGCGCCTTCGAGCGCAATGCCTGTGCAGAGAGGCTCGTCGGAGCGCAAGCAAACATTTTCCAAAGTTTTCCGATGGCACCTGCCGGCCGGCCAAACCCGGGAACCGGGCTCGGTGGAAGTAGTGGGGACGTTCACCCATTGGCAAAGAGTGCCGCTGCTCCATGATGGGGCGATGGGAGGCTGGCACGTTACCCTCCATCACATCGAAGGGAACCGCACGCACCATTACATGCTGTTGGTGGATGGCCAACCCACCTACGACAAGATGTGTGACGGAACGGTGGCGCCACACGGTTCGCAAGAGGAAAAATTCCAATTGATGACGGAAAGAGGGCCGCGGGTGTTCATGCTCTTTGCCCAAACGCGGTAGGAGCAAGGGAATCCTGATCCCCAAGGATTGGGGTGGAGACTCCCGAACTTGTGGTAATGATCGGATGAATGCCGCGCTCCGTTTTCCGCCAGGAAAGCCCCCTCATGGTCAGCAAATACTACGATCCAGGCGAACAGCGTTCGGCAAAGGTGCGCGATTTGTTCGATACAATTGCGCCGCGCTATGACCTGATCAATGATTTGCAGAGCTTCGGGCTGCACCGGTTCTGGAAACGCCAACTGGTCCGCGCGGCCAAACCCAGGGCCGGTGAAGCCGTCCTCGATTTGTGCTGCGGAACAGGCGACGTCGCCTTCGCTTTCTTTCGCCGTGGATTGCGGGTTGCCGGGCTGGATTTCAGCCAGCCAATGTTAAGTTTGGCCGAAAAGCGCGCCGTGGCGAAGCGGGCCCGCCCGCTTCCAACTCCCAGCCGGGCAAGCATTGCTTTTGGACGGGGCGACGCCCAGCAACTGCCCTTTTTAAGCGATAGCTTCGACATTGTGACCGTCAGCTATGGCCTGAGGAATCTGGCGGATTGGAAACGCGGCCTGGAGGAAATGCACCGCGTGACGCGGCCGGGCGGACGTTTTCTGGTGTTGGATTTTGGGAAGCCGCAACATCCGCTCTGGCGGCGCATTTACTTCGGCTATCTGCGCCATGTCATTCCGATTTTCGGCCAATGCTTTTGCGGAGACCGGGAAACCTACAGCTACATTCTGGAGTCATTGGAGCATTATCCGTCGCAGGACACCATTGGCGGTCATTTGCGCACGATGCCTTGTCGAAACGTAAAAGTCCTGAACCTGCTCGGCGGTATTATGAGCATTCATTACGCGGAGAAAGGCGCCGCCGCCAGAGGTTGACTCCGCCCACCGGAACCCTTGAATGGCCAGCGCCGCACGGAACGTGGAATTGATCCCGCTTCGCCGCAACGCCGCTTCAAACGCATCGAGATTATTTCCAGCCGAGTGGATTCGCCCACGCTGCAGCCTGCGATGGCGCAAAGGAAGCTCCGCGGGGGCAAAAGAAACCCTCGGAAATCCGCATTTCCTCTTCTTGGGATGCGGGCCATGGACATTGTTGAAGGGGCCTGAAACACCGCGCGTCGGCGGGCTGTTAAGAACCGCTAAAAGAGCGAGTGGGATCGGCCTTGGATTCGCGCCAAACCCGGCTATAGTCAGTTTTGAATCATGCGAAGTGAAACCGCTGTCATTCTTTTTGGTCTGGCGCTCGCTATCAACGCGGAGGCGAAGCTGACTCCGGAACAGGCAGCCGCTTTGCCGTCGCCAGTCAACAGACCGGTCGATTTTGCGAAGGACGTTCAACCCATTTTGGAAACGAGCTGCGCCAGGTGCCACGCGCGGGGTCACGAAAAAGGCGGGTTCCGAATCGATACTCGGGAATTGTTCCTGCAAGGCGGTGATTCAGGCCCGGCAATCGTTCCCGGCAGGAGCGAAGCCAGTTACTTGATCGAACTTGTGGCCGGCGCGGACCCGGACAACGTCATGCCGCAAAAGGGCTCGCGCCTGAGCGCCGAACAGGTCGGCTTATTGCGCGCCTGGATCGACCAGAATCTGCCCTGGGCCGACAACGTGTCGTTCGCCAAGGCGCCGCCGCGAAACCTCTTTCCCCGTCAGCCGCCCGTTCCGGAGCCAACGGCGAATTTTGCCTCGACCAATCCGATCGACCTCTTCCTGCGCGACTATTTTCGCACGAATGGCATCTCCTGGAGCGAGCCTGTGAGCGATGCCGTTTTCGCCCGGCGCGTTTTTCTCGACCTGGTTGGGTTACTCCCCCCTGCTGCGGAGCTCGGCGAGTTTCTGAAAGACAGTGCCGGAGACAAGCGGGAGCGTCTCGTGCAGCGGCTGCTGGCAGATCGTCGCCGTTACGCCGAGCATTGGCTCAGCTTTTGGAACGATGCTTTGCGCAATGATTATGCGGGGACGGGATACATCGATGACGGACGGAAGCAGATTTCCGGCTGGCTCTACGCTTCCCTGGCTGAGAACGTGCCTTACGACCAATTCGTTCGGGAACTGATCGATCCCACGCCCGCTTCCGAGGGCTTCACCAAAGGGATCGTCTGGCGCGGAGCGGTCAACTCCAGCCAAACTCCGCAGATGCAGGCGGCGCAGAATATTTCCCAGGTTTTCATGGGCGTGAATCTGAAGTGCGCTTCCTGTCACGATAGTTTCGTCAACGACTGGACGCTGGCCGAGGCCTATGGCATGGCCAGTGTTTATGCCACCAACTCGCTGGAGATGTTTGAGTGCGACAAGCCCACCGGGCAAACCGCCTCCGCCCGGTTCCTCTATTCGGAGCTGGGTGAGATACCGGCAGAAGCCACGCTTGAGGAACGAAGGAAGCGTTTGGCGGAAATCATGACCTGCGCCGAAAACGGCCGCCTCGCGCGCACCATCGTCAACCGGCTTTGGGCCAGATTCATGGGGAGCGGACTGGTCGAGCCATTGGACGATATGGAACAGCCGGCCTGGCATCAGGATTTGCTGGATTGGCTGGCGACGGACCTCGCCGGGCATCGGTATGACCTGAAGCGGACGATTTTTTTGATCGTGACGTCGCGCGCTTACCAGCTTCCCGCCGTCCGCTTGAACGAAAGGGCGGCGCATGATTTCGTTTTTCGCGGGCCGGGCGTTCGGCGATTGTCGGCCGAGCAGTTCTGCGATGCTTTGAGGCAACTGGCCGATGTCTGGCATCCATTGCCGGCGCCGGAAATCAACTTTGCCGCAGGCGTCCGGTCTGGAAAGGGCGCGGGAGAGGAGCTCATGCCCGCGCCGGCCCGCTGGGTGTGGCGTGACACCAATGCGGCGGTGAAAACCGCTCCGGGCGCTGTTTATTTGCGGCGCACGTTTGTGTTGCCGGAGAAGCCCGAGGAGGCGCGCCTGCT
>CAZCUL010000713.1:0-2516 GCA_964501475.1 uncultured Verrucomicrobiota bacterium
GCGGGCGCGTTCGGCCCTGGCGAGTCGCGAGGCCTGGGCGCTTCGTTTGCTTGAGGCGGTCGAGGCAGGACAAATCGCCCAGGGCGACCTCAGCCTGGATCAACTTCGACAACTGCTGGCGCACGAGAGTCCTGAGTTGCGGCGCCGGGTCGAGAAGCGCTGGGGCAAGGTGGGCGCCGCGTCCGACGCTGAGAAGGAGAACGCGATCAACGAGCTCCGGCTGGTGCTGAAACCGAGCGGCACAGTGGGCCGGACCGGGCAAGGGAACGCAGCCGAAGGAAAGAAGCTCTTTCAGCAGGCCTGTGCGGTTTGTCATCAACTCTTTGGCGAAGGCGAAGCCATCGGCCCCGACCTGACTGGCGCCGACCGCAAAAATACAGAACAGATGCTGTTGGACATCGTCAATCCAGGCGCGTACGTCCGGCCCGAGTATGTGAGCTACGAAGTCACGACTAAAGACAGCCAGGTGCTGCAGGGGCTCATCGTCGCGTCCGACGACGCGGCGGTGACGTTGCTCGACGCCGCCCGGCAACGGCATATGATTCCGCGGTCGAAGATCGAGACTCTTGAAGCGTCTGGAACCTCGCTGATGCCGGAGGGCCTCCTGGAAGCGCTCAAGCCGCAAGAGATCATGGATTTATTCACCTACTTCCAGAGCGATGGGGCTGAGAACCCGAAACAATAGGCGCTGCCGCTTCCTCAGGCCACGTCCAAAGCCGACTCGAAGACAAAGATGTTTTTGTCTTTAAATGCGGAAGGTGTATCCCGCAGCAGCCTCATTCTCAGTTGGGGAAATTCCTCTGAGAACCAGGGCTCATCGAGAACGAGGTCCTCCTTCAACGCCCATTCTGGCGTGTGAATCCCGTTGACTCTGGACAGGTAATCGGCCGTAGCGGCCAGGAACGCATCGCAAATCCTCCCTTCTTGAAACCGTCCGGCCAATCGAGGAGGTTCGGCAGCCAGTAGCGGGCCGAGCGGAGAGCATTGCTCGCGCGCGGAGGCAAATTCGTGAAGGAAATCCTTCAGGTTCCGCCCGAAGTCCTGGTAAGCGGCGCTTTCGGCCGCCACCTCGTGTAGAGATTTCGGTCTTCGTAGAGGGCGATCTTTCATGCGTTGTCCCGTTGTTCGGTCAACAATCCCTCTATCGCCTCCCTCAACTTGGGTGTCAATGCCTCGTGTGGGTAGAACCGCTCTAAATGTTCTTCGACTTCCTCAATCGAGCGGATGCCCATCTTTCGAACCAAGAATCGGATATCCGCAAGATCGCCTGGCCAGCCGGGAAGAGCAGAGCGTCCGGCAAGGCACTTCATCGCCAGGAGATAACCGGCGGAAGCTCTTGTGATCTTTAGATGGCGCCTCGCTGCGGCCTCAAGTCCTTCGATTTCGAGTGGAGCGAAAGTCCCCTGATCCGATACGAAACGCCGCACATTACTGTTTAGCCAATCGGGGTCCAGGTGAAGCCGTTCAGCTACGACTCGTGCCAGCCTCGAGGCCACTTCAGACGGTTTGGCCGTTACATCCACATCCTTCGTGGTTTCACGGGCGCCGTAGGCCAGCATCATCGCACCTCCGCCATAGATGCAGAGTTCCAACGTCGCCTCCTCTTGCTCGGCCAACTCACCCAGCAAGTTCAGCGCATCAATAATTCGGGCGCGAGTCAGGTTTTCCAAAGGCATCGTCGCGTGATGTCTCTATGCCACACACTTAAATCCCAGAACCGAGTACGGCATTGCGCGGTATCGTTGTTGTTGATCGTGTACGCGGGGCAGGCGAGACGCCTGCCCTACTTTCCCAGCAGGTGCTCGATGACCAATTGATCGAGCGCCTGATAATTTCGGTCGGCGATCAATTGACGGGCCGCCTTTTCGTCGAAACTCCGGGCCTTCTCCAGAAGGTGCAGGAAGGTTTGCCGGCTGTTCTCGAGGTGATCTGCCCAATGTTTGACCTTGGTGGTGCGAAAGGGATGAACATCGAAGCAGACGTATTCGTCGTTCTTTCCGTAACCGTTTCGCTCGAGGGCGCGCACCTGTTCGAAGGCGCTGCGAAGGTTCGTGCAGCCGAAGGGCCGGTCCTGATCGTATTTGAGCCCGTTTTGGTCGTTCAGGTGCAGCGACCAAAGCTTTCCAAAGCTCATGGCAAAATCGATTTCGTCGGCGGGATTCAGTCCGGCCAGAACGCAATGGGCGCTTTCGATCAGGCAACCGACACGTTTCGGGTCGCGGGTCAATTGCGCAATGGCCAGCGCGTGGCCGATGGTGGGCAGGTAGGCGTGGTCCATCGGCTCGTTCGGCTTTGGCTCGATGGCCAGGCGGACCCTTTTGTCATGCTTGAGCATCCTGTCGAAGGCCTCGACGAGCAACTCGACGCTGCGCCGGCCGCTTTTGGCTTCGCGGATGTAGGTGCCTTCGCGCGCCAGCCATAGCACCAGAATGTTCGTCCCGAGGATGGTCGCAATGTCGATGGCGCGCAGCGAACGTTCGATGGCGTAACGGCGGCATTCGGGGTCGTTGCTCGTA
>CAZCUL010000714.1:0-5326 GCA_964501475.1 uncultured Verrucomicrobiota bacterium
GCCCGGCACGAGGCGGGCGCAATGTTCGGGCAGTTGGGATTGCCCGCTCAACAGCACCACGACCAGCGGAGTCAGACTCCCGCTCAAGTCCACGTCCGGCGCGGTGATCTCCACACTGCCGGCCACTCCAAATTCGGAAGAGGCCGTGATCGAGGAGGCGTTTTGAAGGAAGAAGTCCGAGATGATGGTGATGTTGCCGCCGGTTCCGAAGATGGCATTGGCGCTGATGATACTTCGGAGCGCCACGACGAAGGTCGGATCAATCCGGATATTGCCGCCATTCTGGACTGCCTCGGCGGTCAGGGCGCTGTCGAGCAGATAGACCAGATCACCTGCGCGTAATTGGATGTTGCCGCCATCCACACCGGCGAGCGCGGCGATGACGGCGCGGTCCAGCGTGATGCGCGAGCCGGCCTCGACGTCGATGTTGCCGCCGCTGGAAAAGAATGAGCCCGTGTTGATAAAGCTTCCCGGACCGAGCGCAACCGATTTAGCCGAGCGAATGACCACGTCGCCCCCCGAACCGCTGCTGAAGCTGGCCGAGCGGACGCGGCCCCCGTTTTGGAGAGAGAGCGAGGAAGTATTCAACTCGATGGTGCCGCCCTCGCCCGCACCGAAACTGGAAGCATCGATCAACCCGTCGTTGATCAATTCCACGAAGTCCGCGTCAAGTTGAATATCGCCGCCATTACCACCTGACAAGGTAGTAGCGCCAATAAACGTCGCGCCGCCGCTGGCATCAAGGTAGATCAGCCCGGCGGGTCCAGCCGGGCCGGTCACGAGAATCTTCCCCGCGTCGCCATCCCCCAGCGCCAGTGTGGAAACCGTTCCGCCGCTGATCAACTCCAGCCGCCGGCTCCGAATCGAAACTTTGCCGCCCGCACCATCTCCCGAAGTGGAGGCGGTAATGGTTGTGTCCGTTCCGCGACCATCCAGCCGAATCGAGCCGGCATCAATCTCGATGTCGCCGGCGCTCTGACCGGAAGAGGTCGAAGTGGAAACCGATCCGCCTTCGCGGAGTTCCAGCGTGGCAGCGTTTATCGAGACGCGGGGGTTCAATGGCGCATCCGCAGAGACATTGAAGGCGAGGTTCTGGGCGGCAGCATCCCCAAAGGATGCCGCGCCTATACCGGTGAAAAGTCCCAGACCCTCGTCATCGATCAAAACAGACTCTGCCGAGATGACTATCCGTCCTGCCTGGCCTTCGGCGATTGTGGCGGCGCTGATGCGCCCGCCTCGCTCCAATTCAATTTCAGCGCTCTCCACCACAATATCCCCGGCGTTGCCTGTTCCAGAAGTCGATGTCGCCACAAGGCCTGCGTCCGTCAGACGTAATGTGCCGGCATTGATTTGAACATCGCCGCCCGCACCACTTGCCGCTGTGGTGCTGAGCAACCTTCCACCATCGCCGACATGGATGGTGTCGGCCGTCAAACGAACCGCGCCGCCTCGCCCGCCGGTGGACGAAGCATGGGCGTTGGCCAGGATGGCGCTGAACGTGGCCAAGCCCGCTCCAGAGACCCGGATATCGTTTGCCTCTATTTCCACATTTCCTGCGTCGCCGAAGCCGAAAGTGGTCGTGCTCAGTTGGCTTCCGCCAAGAATCTCCAATTGGTCCGTTTCAAGAGTAACATCCCCGGCGCGGCCCCCCGCATCCGGGTGGCTCGTTTGCGTCGCCAAAGTCGATGGAGTGACGCTGTCCGTGCTCTCGAGGAGCGTGCGTTGGGCAGTGATGTGAATGTCGCCTCCGTTTCCGCTTCCGAATGCCGCGGTGTTGACCTGCGCGCCAGCAAGGACGCTGACATCGGCTGCCTCAATTTCGATACGCCCGCCAGAACCGGTATCCAACGCTTGCGCCCGAATGGCAGTGGGATCAAAAGGGACGCCCTCCGCGTCCACCGTGAGCTGGCCGACGCGCAGGTGAATGTTCCCGCCCTGGCCGGACCCGAAACTCGTCGTGCTAATGAGAGCCCCGCCCTTCATTTGTAATTCCGCCGCCTCGACCGAAATGCTCCCGCCCGGGCCGACTGTTTGGGCCGGGTTGTCCCGCGGTTCCGCAGTAAAGCCCGTCAAAAAACCATCCCTGCCGTCCAGCAAGACCTGCTCCGCCCGCACCTCGATATCGCCGCCTGCGCCGGGTCCGGAATTGATGGTGGAGACAACACCGCCCCGCATCAGTTCCAAGCGGCTGGCATCGATGGTAACATCGCCGACGGCGCCGGCGGCCATAGGCTCGCTGTGCAAGCTGGCGATTCGCGTAGCCTGAAATTCACCCCCGTCCAATCGGACTTCCGAAGCCCGGACGCGGATATCGCCGGCGTTGCCAGTCCCGCCGGTGGAAGTCCGGATCTCGCTCCCGTTGATGACCGCGATCGCATCGGAAGCTTGCAGATCGATACTGCCGCCATCGTCCTGGCCCGAGTTTTCGCTCAGGATGAAAGCGGAGTTTTCGAGGGTGAGCCGGCCGGCGCGGATGACGACATTGCCCCCCTGCTCACCGCCGACATCGATGCCGGAGAGATTCCGCATCTGAATCTCTCCGCCGGCAAGGCCGTTGAGTTCCGGCTCGACAATGGACGCAACTTCACCCGCCGCTTGAACGCCAAGCAACGTCACTTTGCCGCCAGGCGCCTGGATTCGCGCCGAGTCCAGGGTGAGGTTTCCGCCCGCCAGAGTGAGCGACTGTCCTTCAGCGAGATTCAGTTCGGTTCCAGTCAGCGCCAGGCCATTGACCTGTGAATCGAGGTATCCGAAAGCGGCCGGAGGTGCGGCCGTAAGAAGATTGTCGTCGGGCGCGGCGGCCTCGAAGCGCCCGCCGTCCGCCAGCCGAAGATAATCGGCGGTTGTCACTACGAAACATCCGGTAATGTCCACCGTCGCGTTTGGGCCGAACGTCACCCCGGCAGGATTGATAAAGAAAAGACTCGCTCCGGAAATCTGCGAGCGGAGCACGCCATCGATTGACGAAGCATTGCCGCCGCTGACGCGGGCGAGAATGTTGGCGACCTCGCCGGGCCCTGAGAATGTGGCCGACTCTCCGCCGGCGAGGTTGAATTCGCTGAAGCTGTGGAAGAGGTTCGGGCCGATCTGCCGCCCCAGAGCGGGTCCAATTTGAAAATCGGGACCGGTCAATGATCCGGCGGCCCCGAACGAGCCGTCCACGACGATCTGGCCCCAGGCGAGGAAGTTTGGAAGCAGAAGTTGAAGGCCCGCCACGAAACCGATCCAGTGTCCGTTTCGACGAGCCACGCGCAGAGCGTATCCGGACCGCCTCGCGAAACAAGGAGTTTGTTCCAACGGTGACTCACCAGAGGTTACGCCGCTGCGCCGGCTTCTCGAGGCCGGCGCGGAGAGCCTTCTCTTGCAGCGCGGCTGCCGCCGGAACGGGCGAGTGGTGAAAACAACACCTGGGCGATTTGATCAAACTGGCGAAGCGCGCTCAGTGCAACCTGCCACTACCCGGGAGATTCACGCCCATCGTTCTCCTTCAAACCCAGTTATTGCGCGAATGGCTTCGTTTCCGCGAACGAGGCCGCGCAGACCGAGTTGGCACCATCGGACAAAAGTGCGGCCTGCGACGGCGGCTTGAACCTGAGCATTCTCGATGGCTGGTGGCGCGAAGGCTGCGACGGCGGAGGCTTCGAGAGGACGGCGCGGATTGTGCGGACAGATTGTAAGAGTGACCATAGGGCTAGGGTGTCAAGTCGAGGGAAAAACGCCCAGCCGCGTCCGTCTCGGTGACTGTTGAGCTGAAAGACTGTGATGCAGTCACCTCAATCCCCGCAATCCCCACCCCCTGCGAGTCGCGCCGATGCCGCTGACCTGAAAGGAAAAGGCCGGAAATGGCGGCAGACAAATCGCCAGCCAACACAGCAGATGCCAAGGGATTGACCTCAGCCGGACCGCATAAAAATCGCCGCGCTTTATGAGTGGCACAAGGGCTGACAAAGCCGGCCGTTGGGCAACGATCATTTCCTTTTCGGCCTTGAACTTTACCGCCCGGCATTGAACCCTTGCCCCATGCCATTCGCCATCTGCAACGAGATCTTCAAGGATTGGTCAATCGAGGACACATTGGCCTTTGCTAAGAAGGCGGGTTACGACGCGGTGGAAATCGCTCCATTCACGATCGCGAAATACGTCACCGAAATCCCTCCAGAGAAACGCCGGGCCATTCGCGAAGCGGCCGCCCGGACCGACATCGGCATCTCCGGCATCCATTGGGTGCTGGTGCAGGCCGATGGAATGTATCTCACCCACAACGAACCCGAAGTTCGCAAACGTTCCGGACAATATCTTTGCGACCTGGTCGATTTCTGCCACGACCTCGGCGGAAACATTATCGTGGTCGGATCACCCAAGCAGCGGAACGTGCCTGAAGGCGCCACGCCGGAACAAGCCTGGGAATGGGCCCGGGAAACGTTCGGACCTTCAATTCGGCACGCGCTGGACCGCGGCGTGACCATTTGCCTGGAACCGCTGGCCCCCAGCGAAACGAATTTCATTAACACCGCTGCCGACGCGATTCGTTTCGTGAACTACTTCCGTTCGCCGAGCTTTAAGATCATCCTCGATGTCAAGGCGATGTGCTCGGAAGGAAAGCCGATCCCGGATATCATTCGCGCTTCCTGGCCGCATTTCGCCTATTTTCACGCCAACGACCAGAACCTCAAAGGTCCCGGCTTCGGCGAGATCGATTTCAAACCGATCGCCGCCGTGCTTCACGAAGTGGGTTACGAAGGATTTGTGTCCGTGGAAGTATTCAACTTCGAGGAAGGCCCCGAAACGATCGCCACCAAGAGCCTCGAGTACCTTAAGCGCACCTTTGCGAGAGGTTGAGGTCGACCCGGTCCGGAACGCGGGTCTGCGATCCGCACTGGAGTTTGTTGACCGCCGGGCCTGAGGGAAGGAGGACACTGAAAATGCCGCTCGCCGAGGAGGGTCTTGCGCTACCGTTCCAACCCGAAGGGTTGCCAGAGGGTAGCCGGAGGTCGAAGCAACGCGGAGACCTCCCGGTCTGTGGGGAAACGAGTACGCACCCCAATGGGCCAATGGGGGTGCCAGAGAGCTTCCGATAAGGCCTGCGGCGGAAATGGGCACTGCGGCCACGCAACGTTGACGCCGGCGAGAAAACTCTGGCGCCCGCTTTCGGGGTTCCTCGCTACTTTGAGTGGCCGGGGAGTGAAGGTATAGCCAGTTTGCCTGCGACGAAGTAGAGCATGGCAATCATGTATTTGGTGTTGCGGTAGCCGCGAGCTTTGCGCTTCACGGCACTGAACACACTGTTGAGTCCTTCCATGAAAGCGGTGGTCAGTCCGCCAAGCCA
>CAZCUL010000715.1:0-3145 GCA_964501475.1 uncultured Verrucomicrobiota bacterium
CGAGGATCGTTTCCGGCAATTCGAACTCGCTCAGGACGGCCGGTTCCGGGAAATTCACGAGTTTGCCGAGAGGAACAACCTGCCTCAACAGACGGCCGAAACGGTCTATGAAGCTCGCCGCGCGGCCGAAGCCGCCCGCGAACAGATCGAGCGAAATCAGGAGATTCCTCCCGAACAGCGCCTGGCCGCGTATCAGCAGATCGCCGAGGAAACGCGAGCCGTTCTTAACGGCGCGCTCGGGCAGGCTGCGTTCGAACAGTACGTCCGGGACGACGGCCGTTGGGTGGAAAGACTCGTCCGGCCGAGCCGTGGTAATGATGGCGACCGCGGGCGTCGAGGGCCTTCTTACCAGTAACGTCGCGCGAAAGCGACAGCCGCCGCAGCGCATCCTTTTTGCGTCAAGCCTGCTCAGCGCCGGTCGATCCTTTCGTCTTTTGACTCGGCAAGTCTCATTTTGCGAAGCGCGGCTGTCCCCAGCCGCAGCGGGTAGGGACTCGAAAGGGCCGGGGGGATTTTCCCGCCTGACCGCACACCCTGGCTTGCGGCGGCTGAGGACAACCGCCCTCCGGTTTAAACTGAGGATCGCTGCTTTTGACTTTCTAACTTTTCCGCCTTTCCTCGCACCGGTCTAGCTCCTTTAGCTTCGCGATCCGCCTTGTTCCTTGCCCCCTGGGCGGCGCTCGGTCAGACTTGCGCCGGCGAATGAGCAAGCGCTTTTACATCACGACCGCAATCGATTACGTGAACGGGCAGCCCCACCTCGGGCACGCCTACGAAAAAATCGTCACGGACGTGATCGCGCGCGCCCGCCGCAGTCTGGGGGAGGAAGTCTTTTATCTCACAGGCCTGGACGAACACGGCCAAAAAGTCCAGCAGGCTGCCATCAAGGAGAACAAGGCTGCGCAGGTCTATTGCGACGAACTGGCGGAGGATTGGCGCGAATTCGCCGGGCGGCTGGGCATTTCCATCGACGACTTCGTGCGCACCACTGAAGCGCGCCACAAAGCGGCCGTGCAGGCGATCCTGTCCCGTTTGCACGGGGAGGGGCATTTTTACAAAGCGGAATACAGCGGATTCTATTCGACAAAAGAGGAAACGTTTCTGAGCGAACGCGACCGCCGCCCGGACGGCACGTTCGATCCGGCCTACGGCGAAGTCGTCCAACTCAAGGAAGAGAATTACTACTTTCGCTTGCAGCAGCATCAGAGCTGGTTGATCGACTACATCGAGGCGCATCCGGATTTCATCTATCCGAGCTCTCGTCGCAACGAGGTGCTGGGCCTTCTGCGGAACAATACTTTGGAAGACTTGTGCATCACGCGGCCGGCCGGGCGGCTGGCCTGGGGAATTCCGCTTCCGTTTGATTCTCAATACGTGACCTACGTCTGGTTTGATGCGCTTGTGAATTACATCAGTGTTCCCGCCGCTCATAATGACCCGGCCGTTCTGGAGGCGATTGGCCTCGAACCGGGGCCGGGCGAGGCCTTGCCACTTTGGCCGGCCGACGCGCACGTCATCGGAAAGGACATTTTGAAGTTTCACGCGGTCTTTTGGCCGATCATCCTGAAGGTGATTGGCCTGCCGCTGCCGAAGCAGGTCCTGGCGCATGGTTGGTGGCAGAAGAACAACGAGAAGATCAGCAAAGCCACCGGGAACATCGTCGAGCCGCTCGGTGTGATCGATGAATGGGGCCTGGACGCCTTCCGTTATTACGTGGTTCGCGAACTGGATATTGGGCCGGATGGCAATTGGACCGACGCCGGTTTTCGGGCCCGCTATGAGGCGGAGCTGGCGAACGGGCTGGGGAATCTCGTCAACCGCTCGTTATCCATGCTGAAGCGATATCGCGACGGCGCAGTCCCGCAGCGTTCGAACGAACTGGCAAAGGAAGTCGAGAAAGCCGTCTTGGATACTGAAGCGCGCTTGCGGGCGAACCAATTGCAATCCGCGCTGGAAAGCATCTGGAGCATCATCACTCGCGCCAACCAATATGTGGACCAGACCGCGCCTTTCAAACTGGCCAAGGATCCCAGCCAGGCCTCCCGGCTCGACGGGGTGCTCTATAACCTTGCGGAGATCTGCCGGGTATTGGCGGTGCTGTTGCAGCCCTTTTTGCCTTCGACGAGCGAAAAAATCCTGGCGCAACTGAACCTCGCGGCGCGCCCAACCTGGAGAGAAGCGGATTGGGGCGGCCTGGAGCCCGGCCATCGAATCGGCGACATCAAGCCGCTCTTTCCAAAGAAGGAGTGATGAGATGGTTCAGGTCGATCCGGGCAAGTCCCGTCCCAGGCGAGCCGTAGAGTGCATCGTTTAGCTCCGAGAACCTGCTGGGAAGTCCGCCGGGTTTTGGAGTGCGCCAGTCCTCTCAGTCTTCTCAAGTCCTCTCGGCAAACCGCGCACCGTTCGCACCTGTCAGAGGCTGCTTCAAGAGTATCGAGAGTCGTTTGTCATCCGGGACGCCGCTGCTCTTGCGCATGAGAGCAGCCGCGGTATTTGGCTTCGCTTTCCGCTCGATTTTGTTTTACGCTACGAGGTATTGCAGCTTGCGAATGAATGCATCCGGTTGAAGATACGTCGATAAGGGAAGGCTGTTCGGCGGGGAACGGCCATCAGGCTGAATAGTTTTCGATCATGGGACATCATAAACCGAATTTGGAAGATCTGGCGTTAACGCGACGCGAGTTTCTTTGCCGTTGTGGGATGGGGATGGGGGCGCTGAGCCTGGCGAGCCTGTTTGGCAATGTCGATTCATTGAACGCGGCGACGGAAGGAGCGGCCTTTACGAATCCGCTTTCGCCGAAGGGGCCGCATTTCCCGGGCCGGGCCAAACACATCATTCATATTTTTGCCAACGGGGGCCCTTCGCATATTGATACCTTCGATCCCAAACCGGCTCTGGACCGGTACGCCGGAAAGATGCTGCCGACGCCCAACCCGAAGACCGAGCGCAAAACCGGCGCGGCCTTTCCGTCGCCATTTAAGTTCAAGCAATACGGCCAAAGCGGCATCGAGGTCAGCGAGTTGTTTTCGCACGTGGCCGAGAGCATCGATGACATCGCGGTGATTCGCTCGATGCACGCGAACGTGCCGAACCACGAGCCTTCATTGCTTTTGATGAATTGCGGCGAAGCGCGCCTGATCCGGC
>CAZCUL010000716.1:0-4863 GCA_964501475.1 uncultured Verrucomicrobiota bacterium
GGCCGTCCATATACATTTTGCTGCCATCGGCGAAGGTGTATTCAACCGCATAGCTGTCGAAGTTCTGATCCACGTAATCCTGCCGGTAATGGCGCCCGCCCAGCGCCTGCGCCTTCACCGGCCAGGCGTTCTTCATCCAGCAAAGATGGTCGATGTGGTGAATGTAGAAGTCGCTGTAGCAACCGCCGCTGGCCCAGAGGAAACTGTGGAAGCGTTGAATCTGCCAGAGCAATTCCTCCGGCTGGCCTGGCCACTTGTTGGAGAATGCCGATCCCACCGGTCCATGCATCCGGTATCCGCGCAGCAGAACCAGATCGCCAATCTCGCCATCCTGAATACGTTGTTGAAGTTCCTGGAGCGCCCGGCTATGACGCGACATCAAACCCACCCCCACCTTGAGGTTCTTGGCTGACGCCTCCTCGGCGAGTTTGAGCATCCGGCGGGAAGTAGGTCCGTCAGTGGTCACCGGCTTTTCCATGAAAACGTTCAACCCCTTTTTGATGGCGTAGGTGAAATGCACCCAACGAAACGCCGGGGGAGTGGTAAAGATCGCGATGTCCCCGGGTTTCAAACAGTCCATCGCCTTCTGATAGGCATCGAAGCCGATGAAGCGATAGTCCGGGGCGACATCTACCGAATCGCCAAAGCGCTCTTTGAGTCCTCTGTAACTGTTCTCGAGCCGATGCTCGAAGACATCCGCCATGGCCACCAGCGAAATCGGGCCGTTCTTAACATCGAGAGCATTCTGAGCCGCGCCGCTCCCGCGCCCGCCACAGCCGATCAACGCCACCTGGAGCGTATTGCTTTCGGCGGCATGGACGTGCGGCAACGCGACGCCCGCCAGCGCGGAAACCGCGGCAGCTTTGCCGGTGTTCTTGATAAATTCGCGACGCGAAGAGAGTGCGGACAATTCTGTTTTCGAGCTTTCGTTCATAAGGATCATCTTCCAGACGCGGCCGAAACGGTGTCAATTCAAGAAAACTCGATGCGCTTCGGAGAGTCACCGGGCGCTGCCATCCCGAGGAGGAATCGGAAAGCTTTGCTTTTCCGCGGGCTAAGTGTAAATAACAGGAGCAATGTTAACCAGGCTGCGATGATTGCCCCACTCCTTAAATCGCATCTCGAACCGGTCGCCAGGCGGCGCCGTCACCTGTTTCTTTGGCGCAACCTCGCGCTTGTCTGGGCGGCGGCTGCCTTCGCCGTCCTGGCGCTGGTCCTGGTGCATCGAATCAGCGGATGGGCGTTTCCGCTCGCGCTGCCGTTGGTCCTGCTGTCGGCTGTGTGTGCCGGGCTCTACATCTGGTGGCAAAGCCAGCGCTACACGCCCAACTTTCGGCAAATCGCCCGCGACATCGAACGGAACCGGCCCGAACTTCATGCCCTGCTCCTGACAGCGGTGGAACAACACGCTGAAAGCCGGCAGGGAAGCTTCAACTTTCTTCAGGAACGTGTCATTCAAGAGGCGGTCGCCGCCGCCCGCGAGCAGGAATGGGCGCAGACGGTTTCAGACGGAAAGCTGGCGTGGTCGCGCGCGGCCCATTGGGCGAGCGTGGCTTTCTTTCTCGTCGCGCTGGCCTCGCTGCCCAAGCTGTCGCGGCCCGACGCTTTGGAGATCGCCTTGGGACGCAAAGTGACCGTGTCACCGGGCGACACCTCAGTGGAACGCGGGAATGGGATCGCGGTCCTGGCTCGCTTTCAGGGAACTCTCCCACCGGAAGTGACCCTCGTCATGTGGCCCGATGGCCAGGAACCGAAACGCATCCCGCTCGTTAAAAGTCTCGACGATCCCGTCTTCGGCGGAACCGTCGCCGAGGTGACACGCGACTTTCGTTATTATGTGGAGTACGGGGACGACCGCACCCGGGATTTTCAGGTGAAGGTCTTCGAACATCCCCGTCTGGAACGCGCCGATGCCGAGATTGAGTTTCCGGAATATACGGGACTTCCCGCAAAGCGCGTCGAGAACACAAGGCGGGTCAGCGCGGTGGAGGGTTCTGAGCTGACCTTCGACCTTCAACTGAACAAGCCGGTCGCTTCGGCCCGGTTCATTGACGCGGACGATGCCGTGGTGCCTTTGCGGGTTCACAGTGATCGCGCGGCGGCTTCCCTCGAAGACTTCAGGCTGGCGTCGAGCGGGACTTATCAACTGGAACTTGTCGATGCCGAGGGCCGCACCAATAAGGTGCCTGCCCAGTTCCACATCGATGTTCTTGAAAACCGGAAACCCGAGTTGAAGTTTGCCTTCCCTCGAGGCGATCAGCGGGTTTCAGCCCTGCAGGAAATGACCTTTCAGGCGGAAGTATGGGATGATTTTGGCGTCAGCGAAGCGGGCTTTACCTACAACGTAGCCGGCGAAGAGCCGCGCAGCCTGGTCCTGACCAACTCGATTGGCGCCAATCAAAGGGCCGCCTTTGAGCACCTGCTTGCCCTCGAACAGATGGGAATGGAGGAAGACCATCTGATCAGCTATTACTTTTGGGCGGAGGATACCGGCCCGGACGGCAAGGCCCGCCGCAGCGCCAGCGACATGTTTTTTGCCGAGGTGCGTCCCTTCGAGGAAATCTTCCGCGAAGCGGAATCGCCGCCGGGAGGTGGTGGTGGAGCGATGCAACAGCAGGGGAACCAGGCGGAGAAGCTGGGAGATCTGCAGAAACAAATCATCAATGCCACCTGGAAACTCAAGCGCGAGCATTCCTCCGCGTCCGATCCTTACGCAAAGGACGTTTCGGTAATTGAGGAATCCCAGCAACAAGCCCTGGCCCAGGCTGAAATGTTGCAAAGCGAGATCACAGATTCGAAGGCAATCGTGTTCATTCAGACGGCAACGGCTGAGATGGAGAAGGCATTGGAGAGCCTCGATGACGCCAAAGAGTCGGTCGAGCCGCTTTCTCCGGCGCTTGCTGCCGAGCAGGCCGCTTATCAGGCGCTGCTCCGCCTGCAATCGCACATCTACATGATTGCCCGCGGCCAAAACCAGAACAGCGGCGGCGGAGGAGGAGGTGTCAGCCAGCAGCAGCTCGATCAGCTTGACTTAAAACAGTCCGAGAACCGTTACGAAACGGAACGCCAGGCCAACGAAGCCCAGAACCCGGCCCAGCGCGAACAGTTGGCCACGCTCAATCGTTTGAAGGAACTTGCCCGCCGGCAGGAAGACTTGAACGAACGTCTCAAGGAACTTCAAACCGCCCTGCAAGAGGCCAAAACGGAAGCAGAGCGCGAGGAGATCCGGCGCCGCTTGAAGCGCCTCCGCGAAGAGCAGCAGCAAATGTTGGCGGATGTCGATGAGCTGCGCCAGCGGATGGATCGGGCGCAGGACCAGTCGGACATGGCCGAACCGCGGCGCCAGCTTGAGGAAGCGCGCGCCCAATCCCAGCGCGCCACCGAAGCGCTCGACGCCGAGATGGTGCCAGAGGCGCTCACCGCCGGCACGCGCGCCCAGCGGCAGTTGGAGGAGTTGCGCGACGATTTTCGGAAGAAACACTCGAGTCAGTTTGCGGACGAAATGCGCCAGATGCGGTCCGACGCCCGCGAAATGGCCCAAAACCAGGAAGAAGTCGGAGAGAAAATTGATTCGCTCGCGCAGGATAATCGCAAGACGCTGACGGACGGGGGCAAGACCGGGGAGATTGTCGAGAAGCTCCAGGAACAGAAGCAGCGGCTGACCAATTTGCTCGATCACATGACTCGCGTGACCCAGGAAGCCGAGACAGTCGAGCCGCTGCTCTCGAAACAGCTCTACGATACGATCCGTCAAGCCAGCCAAAGCAATATCGAGAATGCTTTAGACCTTGCCGGAGAGTTGACGTCGCGAAACTTCCTTCCCGAGGCGCGCACGTTCGAAAAGCGCGCGCAGGCCGAGATCGACAAGCTTAGAACCGGTGTCGAGCAGGCCGCCGAAAGTATTTTGGGGGATGAAACGGAAGCGCTCCGGCTCGCCCAAAAGGAGATTGAAGATTTGGCGCGCCAGGTTCAAAACGAAGTGGCGCGAGCCAGGGGGACGAATCAACAGCAAACGGCGCGTTCGCAAAGCCCCGGCGAGGCCGGCCAGGGAACTGCCGCTTCCGGACAAAGAACGAACCAACTCGCACAAGCTTCCGCATCCCCGGGGCAAGAGAACCGGGAGCAAGCCCCGAACCCGGCGCCCGGAAACCAATCGTCGCAGGCCACGGCTGGAGACCCACAGCAGCAGGAAGGCTCTCCCCAAACCGCTCAAGGGGGCCGGCAAGAGCAATCCAGAACCGGCGATTCGCAGGAAGCGGGTCAGCAGCAGTCAGGACAACAAGGTCAGCAGCCGGGAGACGCCGCCTCCGACCAGTCCGGAAACAATCCCGGCCTTGCACAGTCGCAGAATCAGGGGCAGAACCCCGGCTCTGGTCAGGGCCAAAGTCAATCCCGGTCCGAATCACAAAGTCCCGGTTCGCAAGGCGGTCAGCAGGCTTCCAGTGATTCTGCCAGTCAGACCGGACCTTCTCCGGGCCGCGGCGGAGAACGAAGGCGCGAAGGGAATCGTTCTTCGCCCACGCCAACCTTCTTCGATCAAGGTAGATTCGACTCCAATCAAGGGGGCGGTTCGGGCGGTCGCGGCCGGCCGCTGACCGGCGAAGAATACATCGAATGGTCGGACCGAATGCGAAATGTGGAAGAAATGCTCGATGACCCGGGCCTCCGCAGCGACGTGGCCACCATCCGCGAACGGGCGGGAGCATTCCGTGCCGAATTCAAGCGGCATGGAAAGGAACCGCAATGGGACCTGGTGAACGCCCAGGTGGTCGAGCCGATGGCGCTGCTGGAACAGCGGATCAGCGAAGAGTTGGCCCGACGCGAATCTTCCGCCGCCCTGGTGCCGATTGATCGAGACCCTGT
>CAZCUL010000717.1:0-5407 GCA_964501475.1 uncultured Verrucomicrobiota bacterium
GCCTGACTCTGATCCTTCTCGAGGATCATAGCGCCCCGGTGGTCTCCGCCCAAGTCTGGTGCCGGGCCGGGAGCATCGAAGAGGGGAAGTGGCTTGGAGCCGGGTTGTCCCACGTGCTTGAGCACATGCTTTTCAAGGGCACGACCACTCGCGAGGGCAGCCGCATCGATCAGGAAGTGCAAGAGGCGGGCGGTTACATGAACGCCTACACCTCCTTCGACCGCACCGTTTACTGGATCAATGTCCCCAATACCGGCGCGCAGACCGCGATCGACATCCTTTGCGACATCGTCCAGAACGCGACCTTGCCGCCGGAAGAGATGATCAAGGAGAAGCAGGTGATTCTGCGCGAGATGGACATGAATCAGGACGATCCCGGACAGCGCTCAGCCCGCCGGTTGTTCGAAGTGGCCTACACCAGAAGTCCATATCGCTTTCCCATCATTGGCTATCCGGACATCTACAACGAAGTGCAGCGCGAGGATGTGTACGCTTATTACCGGGAGAAATATGTGCCGAACAACATGTTCCTGGTGGTTGTGGGCGATTGTGATGCCGCGGCTGTGGAGAAGCAGATTCGCGCCTCGTTCGCAAATGCGAAGGCGCGGGCCATGCCGCCTTCGGTTTTGCCCGCCGAACCGCGGCAGACTGCCGTTCGGGAAGTGATTGAAGAGGCGCCCATTGAAATGGGGCATTTGCACTTTAGCTGGCACATCCCGGACTTGCGCCACCGGGACGTGCCGGTTCTGGATGTCTTAAGCACGTTGCTTGGAAGCGGGCGCAGCTCCCGTCTTTACCAGCGTGTGCGCGAGAAGAAAGCGCTGGTCAACAACATCGACGCCTGGACCTACAGCCCCGGCAATCCCGGTCTGATTGGCATGAGCGCCCTCGTGGATTCAGACAAGTTTGTGGCGGCGCGCGACGCAATGCTCGAAGAGGTCGAGCGGATGAAGAACGAGTTGGTGGCGCTCGATGAACTGGCCAAGGCGGTGCGGCAATTTACCGCAGGGACATTGGCCAGCCGCAAGACCATGCAAGGCCAGGCGCAGGACCTTGGAGGGAGCTGGATGGCGGCAAACGATCTGAACTTTTCCGCGCGCTATCTGGAGGTGGTCAAACGCATTACACCGGCTGACTTGCAACGGGTTGCCCGGGAATATTTCACGGAGGAAAATCGGACCCTTTACGCTTTATTGCCGGAAGGCAGCGCCCCCAAAGCCGTCCAGGTGAGCAGCGAGTTTACCGACCATCCGATCCGCTTGTTTGAGTTGGCCAACGGCTTGAAACTGCTGGTGAAATCGAGTCATCGGCTGCCTTTCGTGGAATTTCGCGCCGTCTTCAAGGGCGGCGTGCTGGCCGAGAACACACGGCTCAACGGCCTCACGCAACTCCTGGCCAAAATGCTCCTGCAAGGCACCCCCACCCGTTCGGCCGAGGAACTGGTCACCAGGATCGAGTCCCTCGGGGGCTGCATCGAAAGCTACGGCGGCAACAACAGCTTTGGCTTAAGCGCTGAAGTTCTCAGCCAGGATTTCAATACGGGCCTGGATATTCTGGCAGACGTGATTCTCTATCCAACCTTTCCGGAAGAGCCGTTCGAGCGCGAATGCAATATTCAGCTCTCCCACATCAAAGCGCAGCGGGACGAACTCTTGCATACAGCCGGCCGGATGATGCGGGCCGGGCTCTTTGGCGAGACCGGTTACGGCCTGCACAGCCTGGGGACCGAAAGCAGCGTGCAGGGATTGACGCTCGATGATCTAAAGGCGTTTCACAAAATGCTGGCGGTTCCGAATAATTGCGTTCTGGCCATTTTTGGCGATGTCGAGGCGGAGGCGGTCAAAAGTGCGGTCGAACATAAGTTCGGTTCCTGGAAACGCGGCGCCGCGGTTCTGGAGAAGCTGGAGGCCGGCGCGCCTTTGGCCCAGATCAAACGCCTGAGCGAGGAGCGGGACAAGAAACAGGCGGTAATGGTGATCGGCTTTCCTGGCACCTCTCTGCACAATCCGGATCGATACGCGCTGGAATTGATTCAGGAAGCGTGCAGCGATCTGGGTTCCCGCTTGTTCATGCGCATCCGGGACAAGCTCGGCCTCGCCTATTTTGTCGGGGCGCAGAATTTCGTTGGCCTGATTCCCGGCTATTTCGCCTTCTATGTGGGGACTGATCCGCAGAAAGTTGAATTGGTCGAGCAGGAAATGCTGAAGGAAGCGGAGCTTCTTCGGCGTGAAGGCTTGACCGAGGAGGAATTGAAGCGGGCCAAAGCAAAGGTCATCGGCCAAAAGAAAATTTCGCGCCAGGATCTTGGCAATTATGCGGCGCACGCGGCGCTCGACGAGCTTTATGGCCTGGGCTACGCCACCATTGACATCGAGGATGTCCGTTATGAGGCGGTGACGCTTGATGATATTAAAGACATGGCGAACAAATACTTGCGTGAGGAGGCACTGGTCATTTCTGTAATCCAGCCCGCGGTGGCGCCTCACTTGACTCCCCAAACTGCCGTAGCATGAACCGTCGGCGCCCAATTTGGGTGACAACCGAGCAACAAACCGTGGCAGGAAGGAATGAATGCTTATTAATGCTTGCCTGACGGAAGATGACTGGTAGTTTCTCCGCTCTCTAAAGGACACAATTATGGGCAGAATTTGCGAACTTACCGGCAAAGGGCCGATCAAAGGCAGCCACATTTGGCGCAGCGGCAAACCGAAAAAGCAGGGCGGCATCGGAACGCACGTCACCGCAGTGACGAAGCGTCGTTTTTTTCCGAATCTTCAGCGGGTCAAAGCGGTGGTGAACGGCGAAGTGCGTTACGTGCGCGTTGCCGCCAGCGCCATCAAGAAGGGTTTGGTGGTCAAGCCGCCCAAACGCAATTGGAAAAAGGAAGAGAGCAAGGCGGGGCAGTGATCGGCAGTGATCAGTCAGCAGTCGCCGGGTAATCAGGACCGATCTTTCGACCGGTGCATGGTCGCCCGCTTCAACTCCCGGTCAACGTCTCGTTTGCGAATGGTTTCACGCTTGTCGTAATGGGTTTTGCCCTTGCCGACGGCCAGCGACACCTTTACCCGCCCGCCCTTCCAGTAGAGCGAAAGTGGAACGAGAGCATGCCCCTTGACCGATGCCAGGCCAAAAAGCTTTCGAATCTCCGCCTTGTGCAACAGGAGTTTTCGAACTGCTTTGGGCTGATGATTCTCCCGGTTCCCGTGCGAATACTCTTCGATATGCGCGTTGTAGAGGAACACTTCGCCGTTTTCGACGCGGGCAAACGCATCACCGATCTGGCCTTTGCCGGCGCGAAGGACTTTGACCTCGGTGCCCTTGAGGGAGATGCCGGCTTCAAACGTCTCGAGGATGTGATAATCCCGCCGCGCCTTTGGGTTCGTGACGATGTCCGGCATATAGCTGACAGGCTGCCTCAGCCTGAAGAAGCAAAAAGCCCCGCGTTGGCAACGCGGAAAACCGGGCGAAGGGGTCGCCGAGTCCGAGAGTTCAGTTCCTTTTAGAGCCGCGCCTGCTGGTCTTGGGCGCCACGGCGGCCAACGCTTCCGGAAGCTCCCAACCCATTTTTTCTTCGATGATTTCCGTCAAAGCAATGTCCGCCACGCCCATGCCATGAGCGCCGGAAACCAGCGGCCGGCTGACTGCGCCGCCGCCGCTGTTAAGCTGGCGCACCCGGCGCGAGATCAGATTGACCAGGACGTTTGGATTGCCAACTTTCGCAAGCGCTTTTCTACACAGTTCAGCATTCATCGTTTTTTAGCCAAGCGCCGTAAAATACGGGCTGCCTTGGTGAACGCAATATAAAAATTCTGGAAACAGGGAACGAGGGAACAAGCGGTTGTCAGTTCACCCGTTCCGGCGCGGTCAAAAGCGATTCACTGCCCGGTAATAGCGCCGCAGGGAACTGGAGGCGTTTGAATTTGTGAAGTTGAAGCTGCCGAACTCGTTGCTGGTGGTCATCAAGGGCGTCCAGCTCACCAGGTTTGTGGACATTTCGACCGTAGTGCTGAGGAGCGGCGTGCCGATAACGGTGGCTGTGAATTCGCCGTTGTTCGCAGCGGGATCATGCGCCACAGAGGTGAAGGTGAGCGGCAGCACCAGTTGATACGACAATATCACTGTGCCCGTGTCCGGCGTGCCCGAGTCCGGATCATTCACCCCGTCCACCGCCGTATAATAGACAGTTCCCTGGGTCGCCTGGAAGCTGACCTTGCTGGTGTTGTTGCTGCCGCTGTCGTTGTCGCACTCGACCTCCATCAACGTGGCGAAGGTCAATCCGAGATTTGTATAGACACCCAGGACCGTGTCGAAGTTGCTTCCTTCGGTGCTGACGTGAAGCATGCCATTGGTGGGCGCGATGAAGTAATACCATTTGGAGGCGCCGCCAGTGATCCCGCAATGATTCGGTTCCCCCGCTTGTTTCGGCGAGCTTTGCGTGTCGAAGCCGACCGTGGTGGTAAACCCGCGCACGACGGATGCAGGAACCACCCGCCCGCCGGCGAATGAGGATGGGTTGCCCCCCTCTCGACCCGCGGGAAGGAATTTGTTCCGCGCCCGGATCACCTCTTCTTCCGGCGTGAAATTGATCTGCAATTCGACCGGACGGCTTACAGTCATGCGAACATCGCTGAAGACTGCTACTCTGTAGGTTCCCGCGTGGTCCAGGGTAACGTTGGGAATGATCAGGGTCGAATTCGTGCCTCCCGGAACGCTGCTCACATCCCCGCGCAGCACAATAAACCATTGATAAGAGAGGTCCTGCCCCTCGGCAATCACGTGGAACTGAGCCGGCTCGCCCAAAGTCACAATCTGGTCGGTGGGCTCTTGCAGAATTCGCGGGATCATCTCCGTGGTTTCCTCAACATCCCAGCTCAAGACGATCATTCCCTGCTCGCCAACATAGCCGTCGATGGCAATTTCGTAAGCCATGCCCTCCTGAACATTGAACTCCATGAATCCCCGAAAGAACCCGTCGTCGTCGTCATTGCCGGCCAGTTCCTCCAGACCGCCGGGGCCCAATCGATAGACGGCCAACAACGTGTCGAAATCGCTGCCGAGGGTGCTGAAAAGAGCGATACCCGACACCGGGGCCACCCATCGCACCCAGACCGAACTGCCACCAGGCTGGCCGGCATGCAATGGTTCGTTGGTTTCGCCGGTCGCATTGAAGTTGTTTCCCTTGCCCGCAAACGATTGTCCGCCCACCTGGACGCGATCGGCGAAGTTATCGGCCAGAACAATCAGAGGCAAAGCTACCGAGACTGGCGCGAGTTCGCTGTCCACCGCGCCCAGGCCGTTTGCCACTGTAACGGAGTAGTTGCCCAGGTCGAAAAGCCCAATGCTCTGCAAAGTCAGCGTCGGCTCGGTCGCAAACGGAATACTCTCGCCGTTTAAACGCCACTGATAA
>CAZCUL010000718.1:0-4243 GCA_964501475.1 uncultured Verrucomicrobiota bacterium
CGGAGCCGTTCGAGCCGGCCCTGGAATAGCGGGAAAGGCGGCGTTCTTCACCCGCGCCGAGAGAGTCCCATCGTGCCTGCCCATTATCCAGATGGCGTTTTCATGGACGACTCCTGGGAGCGCCGCCATTTCGGGAACCTGTCGCGCCCTGGCAGGTCAAGCAAACCATCGCCGTCGAAGTCACCTGTCTCTGACGGTCTGTTTATTGGTTCACGCGGCTGGTTTCTGACGGCGGCCGGTTTGGCAACGCACCTTGAATCGCCTGGTCATTTCCTCACGCATTAAGAAGCTGCCGTTCAAACCGGGTCGCAGAGCAGGCATCCAGGGACGTTGCCGGCCGGCACGGAGGGCTTGAACGGTTTGAGAACCGGAGTTTTGGTATTCATAAGCGGCGTGGAACCATAAACCCGCCACAAAGTAGGGCAGGCGTCTCGCCTGTCCGGCGAGCGCGCCCGCGCCCGCCCTTCGTCGGCTCCCCGGCGGTCAACGCGTCTTTCGGAGCAGCGCTTCATCCTTTGCTTGCCGAGCCTGAACTCCAACGGCTCAAATCCCGGGAGGTGCGGCTTCCCAAGGGCCTTCGCCCAGTTGGAATGCGTCGCCCTCGGCGGGATAGGCGGGATAGGCGGGATACCAGGCGGTGGTGGCCGGATGATCGAGCAAGGATTGAAGGTAATTCGGGTTCACGCAAAGCGCCCGGCAGACCCCGGGATCTTCGGACAGCTTCAGCAGCACCGCCACCATGTAGGTTTCCATGGGATGGTGGCTGTCTTCCATACAGCGGTCGTCCAACTCCAGATCGCAGGGATCGCTCCCGTCGAAATAGGGCCAGCTTCGGGCGTCGAATGCTTCCGCGATGCGAGACCGGAAATCGAGAAAATAGCTGATTTGGACCGGATCCAGAGCGAACAAGTCCCGAGTGGCCTTGCTGTAGGGCGGGGCGAATCCGACGATGCACGTGCCGCGTTCTTCCAGGCAGCTCAGGGCCTCCATCAACCGCCGGAACAATTCCGGGTTCACCGTCGTCCGGTCGGCAAAGATCTTCTTTGGGAGTCGTGTGGGTGGCTCGCCCTCGGACCGTCTTCCTGAAGGTCGGCTCGTGAGATCGCGATAACTGCCGTCGTTGTGGAACCCACCACTGGTCCAGGCCAGTATCCCATATCGTTTGATGCCGTCATCCTCGCCCCGCAACATGCGTCCGATCAACTGCAGGTTGATTTTGCCTTGTCCAATGGATTGGACCAACCGCCGCAACGCGTGGATGTGGGCCCCGACAAGGGTGACGTCATCACGTTTTGGCTGGAGGACCGGCGCTGCGTTCGTTGGTGGATCGAAGGCCAGCCACCAACTGTCCACTCCGATGAGCACCGTTTTGGGTGTGTAATCGGCGGGCAAGAATGCGATCAATCGTTCCAGGTGCTCCACTGACGACACCAGCCGGCCCGAGTTATAGAAGCTGGTCTGAGGCAAAAACATCTCCTCGCGGACCCGCATCACCCGTGAAGAGCCCACCACCAACACGTCCGGGCGCCTCTGCTCAATGCGGGCTCGGTGGAATCGACCGAACTGCTGGCCAATGAGGCCCGGCAGGTAGGCCGCCGGCGCTTCGAGTCCCTTGTGGCGGCTGATCACCTTGTCGATCGGAGTCGTTTCGCCCGCCAACCATAGGAACAGTTCCCCCAGGACGAGGAAAACCCATACCGGCGCCATCACTTTGAAAGCTCTGACCAGGAGTTTGTGAGGCGAGGAATGCATGGTCAGCGTGCCGGCCCGGGGTTGTCGTCCCAAGCCGTCAGCTCCTTTCGAACATGATTTCGCACTCGCCGCTGCCATCGGCCGCATATATACGACGAGAGGAGCCGGCACACAATCTGGAAGGCGCCTATTTCCCTTGTAAGGGCTGCCCTTACAAGAACCGGAGAGGCTTGAGTTTCAGAGCTTTTCGCCTCCAAGGCTGTGCACCCACCGAATGGCATGCAACAACAAATCGGTCGAATCAACCAGCTTGAGCTTCTCCTTGATGCGCGCGCGGTAGGTCTCGACGGACTTGGTCCCCAAGTGCAGTTCCTCGGCGATTTGGCGCGTGCGCAGTCCCCGTCCCAGAAGTTGGAACACTTCCAATTCCCGGTCTGTCAGCCGGTCAACGGCGAACGCGGGGGTGATGCTTTTGCCCACCATCTTGTGCACGATCCGCGCCGAGCTGGCCGCGCTCAGATAGATTTGGCCGCTCAGCACCTGGCGGATGGCCACCAGCACTTTCTCGGTAGCTTCCAGTTTGGTCATGTAACCCAAGGCGCCGGCGCGCAAGCAACGCTCCGCATAGAGCGACTCGTCGTGCATGGAGAGCACCAGCATCGGCAGATCCGGCTGCAGGGCATGGACGGTCTTGATCAGCTCCAGGCCGTGGGTGTTCTTCAACGAGATGTCGATGATCAACAGGTTGGGGCAAGTCGCCGCGATCTTCTCCAACGCGCTCGGCCCGTCATCGGCTTCGCCGCAAACCATCAGGTCTGGATTGCGGTCGATGAGCTGGGCCAGCCGTTCGCGCACCATGGGATGATCATCGATCAGCAAGATGCGGCTGCGGGTTTCTTCGTGGACGGCTGGCTTCTCTTCGGGCATGGCTGTGGACGGTTGCTACATGGACCTAATCGCGCAAAGCGCATCGAACGATCGTTCCCCCCTCGGGCCCGTCCCTGATCTCCAGCGCGGCATTGATCATCCGCGCCCGGTAATTCATGATGTGCAAGCCCATCCCCGCCCCCTTCGGCGCGATCTGCGCCGAGCCGATCCCATCGTCGCGGATCACCAGGGTTTCGGGATTGGTATGCAGGGCGATGCAGATGCGGCTGGCGCCGCTGTGTTTGACGGCATTGTTGACGGCTTCCTGGGCGATCCGATAGAGGTTGGCGGCGGTGGATAGATCGCGGGGCCTGAGCGAGGCATCGGCATGGAACTGGCAGGAGATGGGGGTTAACGATTCCACGCTCCGGGCCAGTTCCTCCAACGCCGAAGCCAATCCTTCGGCTTCCAGTTGCACGGGGTGCAATCCCCGGGCGATGGCCCGGGCCTGGGCGATGGCCTCTTTCAGCAGTTCGCCGATCTCGCTCAATTCCTTGGTTTCCGGCAGACCCTGATCGGAGAGTTTCAGTTGAACCGAACTGCAGGCGAACGCGGTGCTCACCAGGTGCTGACAAAGCCCATCGTGCAAATCCTGCCCGATGCGCCGCTGTTCCCGCTCGCTGATCTCGGCAATCTGCGCCTCCAACGACCGTTCTGCGGTGATGTCGCTGAAGACCAGCACACGCCCCTGCGCGTTCCCTTTGTCGTCGATCAACGGCCGCCCCGTCGTGCGTAACCAGATCTTCTGCGGCACCATCGGACGGCTGACCACAAGCTCCGCACCCTCCGTCGGTTCCCCCCGCAGGGCTTGCAGGAGCGGATGGCCGCCCTGCGCTAAAGCCCTCAAGGCCGCCGCCTTGCTGGGCGGCGCGACGTTCCCGTCCGAATCCGCCCCGCCCGACTGCCATTGCAGCACGCGCTCCGCCTCCGGGTTGAGCAGGAGAACGTCCCCGTCGGCTTTGGAGACGATGACCCCGTCCCCCATGCTATCCAGAATCGAGCGCAGCACTTTGGTCTGAGCCCGCAAGGCGGCTTCGGATTGGGTCAGTTCGAGGGACCTGGCCTCGGCGGCGGCGCTGCGTTCGGCCACTCGTTGCTCGAGCGTTTCGTTCAATTCCTTCAGCCTGGTCTGGGCCTGAGCCCGTTCGTTAACCTCGGTCTGTAAGAGGGCGTTGCGCGTTTGCAGGAGCTCTTGCTCAGCCCGCTTGCGTTTGGCCACGGAGGTGGCCAGCCCGGCGGCGATCAAGAATTGCACCACCCGGGCGGCGGCGTTCCAATAGGCGATCCAGACCTGGGAATACTTCGCCGAACTCCACAATTCCGCAGCGAGCCACGTCGCTCCCCCGATCAGCGCCAGGATGATCCCCGGCCAACGACCGGCCGTCCAGGCCACGTACATGATCGGGAGAACGTAAAAAATGGAAACGTGAATCTCCGGACCCGTCGCCCAATCGATCAGGCCCATGATCAAGATGCAAATCAGACCGGCCAAGATCGCCACAGTTTTCCGTTTCGGCTCCTGAAGCTGGCTTTGATCCAGTTGAACACTGGGCGCCACGCTGCCCATTCTGAAGTTTCCCGTAGCAGGACTCAAGCCCGCACGGCCCGAACTGGCCCCCGCCTC
>CAZCUL010000719.1:0-3878 GCA_964501475.1 uncultured Verrucomicrobiota bacterium
ACCGTCCGAGCGGCTGTGGCTGCCGCATTGCGCCAGTTCATTTCCGGTTCGCTAACGGTTAATACTCCGCCAGAACGAACGCCGGATGAACAGGGCCTGGCTCCGGTCTTTCGAGAACTTTTTGCCCGCCCCAGCGTAGCCGGCGACACCTACTATCCGCACATCGTCTGGATGGCGATGGAACCGTGGGTCGCGCAGGACGCGCAACCTTTCCTGAAGCTGTTGGCCGAAACCGACACGTCGGTCAGCGCTTATTGCGCCTACCGGTTGATGCGGCGCATTTGCGATCTGACGGATGCCGCCGCGCGCGAGAAGCATTTGAACGAAGCCATGCGCTGGCTCGGTGGCATCGCCTCGAAAACCGACCTGGCCGGCGCGGCCTTGGACGGCCTGATCAAGGCGCAGGAAGGCAGGAGCGCAGTGCCTGCCATCGATCTTGAAGCGATCTTTGCGAGATTGGCGTCGAATTCCGCGTTGGTGGAAAAAGCTCGCCGGCTGGCGGCGCTTTTCGGCGACAAGAGCGCGGGGCGAATCCTGATTGCCGCGATCAACGATCCAAAGGCGAATCTGGAAAACCGGCTCAAAGGCATCGACACCGCGCGCGAGTTGAAGAGCGACGCCGGCCGGGAGGAACTCCTCAGGCTTCTCCGGAACGAGAGTCAGAATCAGCAGTTGCTGGTGACCGCTGTGCGTGCCTTGGGCGAATTTCCCGGCGACGAAATCGCCTATCAAATCCTGGACGCCTGGAAGCATTTTGGTCCTTCGACCCGCCGCGCTGCCGCCGACCTGCTGGTGACGCGCTCGAAGTGGTCGCGCGCGTTGTTGGCCGGTGTGGACAAGAAAACCGTGAGCCCGGACGATGTTTCCGCCACTGCGCGCCGGGCGTTGGCGCAGAGCTCGGATTCCACCGTGCGCGATCACGCCACGCGGGTTCTGGGCAAGTATCGAGCGCCGGAGGAAGACAAACTCAGGCTCATCGCCGAGAAGCGGAAAGTGGTTTTGAGCGGCGAGGCGGACATCAAGGCCGGACGCGAAGTGGCGCGAAAGGCCTGCCTGGTTTGCCACAAGCTCTACGGCGAAGGCGCGGATGTGGGGCCGGACCTGACCGGCGTGGGCCGGAGCACGCTCGACGCTCTCCTGCACAATATCATCACACCAAACGAGGTCGTAGGGAGTGGCAACGAGGCCACGGAAGTGGAGCTGAAGGACGGGCGGGTGTTGACCGGCCGCATTATCGAAGACACGCCCGTGCGGCTGCGCCTGCTGGCCTCGGGACCGGCGGAACATGTGATCGCGAGGAATGACATTGCGACCGAGAATGGGAAGCCGAAGATTCACACGGGCGAGCTTTCGCTCATGCCGGAAGCGTTGGAGCAAATGCCCGACGCGGATTTTCGCAACATGGTGTGGTTTCTACTGAATCCGCCGGAGGACAAGCGCCCCTGGACGCCGGCGTTGCGAAGGGAGTTGCTTGGCGATGAAAATGCCGGCCTGCCAAAGAAGAGGGCGACCAGCGACTATCCGCCCATCGATATGGAATCGGTCTCGCTTTGGAATCCCGACTGGAAAGTCAACTGCGCGCCGTTCGAAGGCGCGCCCGCCAAACTGACCGAGTATCATGGCCGGCGAAATGTTTTGATGACGCATCCGGTCGATCGGGAAACGGCCTGTGCGCTCGAACGGACCTTCGAATTGCCGGCGGGGAAAACGCTTCTGACCTTTTGGGTCGCGGCCCACGACAAAGGGGACTGGGAATTGCGCGTTGTGGCGAACGGCGAAAGCCTCCAGAAACGGCTTATTGATCGCAGCGGTGATCGTTGGAAAAAGGTGGCGGTGGACCTGAGCCGTTTTGCGGGGAAGAGCCTCAACCTGCGCCTGGAAAACGCGGCGAACGACTGGTCCTGGGAATTCGGTTATTGGGCCGACCTGGAAGTCGTGACGGCCGGAGAGACGAGCAGCTCGGAATCGAGACGTTTCTGATCGAGAGAGAAGGTTCGCAACCTGGGTGGCGGAGCGCGTGAGGCTTGAGTTACTCCGGCAAGGCCAAAACCTTCACCCGTTTCTCTTCGTATTGGGCTTCGGTCAATTTCCCCTGAATGTATTGCCGCAACAGTTGATTGAGCCGATCTCGCCTGGTCATCTTCAATTGCGGGTCGGTGGGATCGATGAGCAGGTTGGTTTCGGCGGCCCGTTCCCGCGCCTTTTTGAGGATCAAGAGCTCGTCCATTCTGACTTCCAACTCGGACAAGTCGATCTGGTCCGGCGATGCCGGCGTTTCAGTTGCGATGACTTCCGGTTGTGAGACAGGCGCCTGGGGGACGGGCGGAGGCGGATTGCCGGGAGGGGATTCGCTGCTCTGACCACGCAAGACTTCCAAGGCTTTCTCCTGTTCAGGCGTGTCGGCAATGGCCGGGTCTCGAATCACAGGAACGGGAGTTTCTCTCAGAAAACGCTGGAACTGTTTGGCGGTGATTTTGCCGTCGAGGTAGCGGCGCTCCATGACGGCAAATATCTGTCCATTGGTAAAAGCTTCGGGCGGGATTTGGTTTTCGATCCGGCCCAGTTCGAGGTTCTTCTGCTCGCGATGGTTCACGGTCTGGCGCAGAATCTCCAGGGCGCGCTGCTCATCCTCGGGGCGGTCCTGGCCGCGGAGAGGCGCCGCGGACAAAACGAAAGAGCCCGCCAGAATGAACAGCAATGCCTTCACGAGCATTGGTTTAGCCGAAAACCTCTCGTTAAGCAATAGCCGGCTTCTCAATAGTCCATCTCCATCGAGTCGATTTCGATGGCCTGGTGGATTCGGCGTTCCGCTTCGCAAGCGAGCTGATATTCGAAGCCGACGGTGAGGCTGTCCTGCGGCGGCTGCTCGTTGTCCGCTTTCGGACCGGCCGCCCGCGGGCTGGAGCGGGATGATCGGAGTTGAAAGATTTCGCGCAAGACCCGCTTGAGGCACTGCTTGATCAGGTCGCGGTTGTAGCGGCGGAATTCGCGGAAGGCCCGCGCATCGAGCGGCATCTGGTCCAACCACGCTCCCGTTGCCCGCTTACGAACCAACTGAAGCTCGATCTCGCGGGAACTGTAAAAACCGATGGCGTAGCAGTAGGTCAAAATCGTGAGCATTGTCTGGCCGCGGAGTGTTTTGGTGCGCCCCAGACGCCCGTTCGGGCCGGGCTGAAACCAGTCCACGGAGGCGGTCGATTGTTCCACAAGAGCGACCAGATCCGATCGTTGCGTCCAGACATCCAGGTAGCGCTTGAGGAATGGTTCGAAACGTGAGGCTGAAATGGTTCCTGTCATAGGTGATTCCTGCCGTTGCAACGCATCTGTGCGCCGCTTCCAAATAGAACACGTGTGAATCAGGAAATCTTGCACGTGGAATCGTCAGCAATTCTCTCCAAGAACCTCCTCTCCCTGAAACTGGTTGAAACTGGTAGGGGACATCGCGCTGCGATGTCCCCGCCCGCGCAGCAGCGGGCGGAATGGCTGCGCCGCTGAACGCGGCGCTGACGGCGCAGCGCGCCGTCTCTGGAGTTTGGACATTTGTTGACCGCCGGGCCTGGGGGAAGGAGGACACTGAAAATGCCGCTCGCCGACGAGGGTCTTGCGCTACCGTTCCAACCCGCAGGGTTGCCCGAGGGTAGCCGGAGGTCGAAGCAACGCGGAGACCTCCCGGTCTGTGGGGAAACGAGTACGCACCCCAACGGGGGTGCCAGAGAGCTTCCGACAAAGCCTGGGGTGGAAATGGGCACTGCGGCCACGCAACGTTGACGCCGGCGAGAAAACTCTGGCGCCCGCTTTTGGCGCATCCTCTGGCACCCCGCTGGGGTGCATGCTTTTTTGCCAACGCTTTCCGGAGGTCTCCGCTACGCTGCGACCTC
>CAZCUL010000720.1:0-3485 GCA_964501475.1 uncultured Verrucomicrobiota bacterium
GAGAGCGTTTGATTGAGTTGGGTGAGGGAAGCAACCAGAAGACCGGCCAACGTTCGGCGCTCGTGGTTGCAGGCAGGAGGAGCGCAATCAGCTTCATGACGAATCCCAACAGCGCAAGGGCGAGCAGGAAAAACACGGTCATCTGCCAGTTCGGATCGACTGGCCGGAATATGTCTCTCAGATACATGATTGACCGGGACCTGGTCTCATCCTTTGCCACACCTGGGATGACAGCGAGTTTGCGATTTGCGATTGCCTGACCGCCCAACGTGCTCCCCCCCGACTCCGCGAGCGGGGCCTCGCCGCCTCGCACGCGCTGTCGAGAGCTTCGCTCCGGTCATTGGCCACCTCCCAATCGTTGAACTTCTCCAGCAACGCATCCAGGGTTGCGCTCATCCAGCCAGTCCCCGCAGCAGTGCCATCCCACGTTCATCCACCGACCGCGAGACGTTCGACAGAATCAACACTCCCACAGTGCCATCCTCGGTGAAGGCGAGAAAGCTGTGAAAGCCGCCGGTGCCGCCGTTGTGCCAAATGGTCGTTTGTCCGAGGCGCCCGCTTTTCCTCCGCAGCCAGTTCATCCCCACGGCATGGCGCTCGCTCGACCTAAAGAGCTCGCGATGGGACTTGCCCAGAGCCTCGCTCAACGGCGTGCCCGCCGGGCGCATATTGGCTTCGAGAAATTTTAACATGTCCGCTCCGGAGGAGCGCAGCCCGCCCGCGCCGGCGAGCGGATCGGACAAATGCCAGGGACTGGAACGCAGGGAAAGCAGCAGGGGACCGAACTTGAACGTGGCCCGATAACCCTGGGCGAATCGCCCGGCCTGGTTCCGGCTCAATGCGACAGAGGTATTGGTCATGCCAAGAGGCAGGCAGACTTCACGGCGGATGAAAGCGTCGTAATTTGTTCCTGCCTGCCCGGCCAACACCCAGCCGAGCAGGCCTGTGCCGAAATTGGAGTATTCGAACTCTTTCCCCGGCTCGGAGCGCAACTGCAACCGGCGCAAACCATCACGAAACCTCTTCTCGTCGAGGCCCGCGTAAGGGTCTCCGCCGAAGAGCTGCATGTTTAAAGCGCTTATGATCCGCGGCCGGCCAGGCAATCGGGGGAACCCTGCCGTGTGCGTCGTGAGCTGCTGCAGAGTCACCGGGCGCGCTCCTTCCGGCAGGGCAACGCCGCCTGGCAACAGGTCAACAACCCGCTGTTCCAGGCGCAGTTTCCTCTGGTGAACCGCTTTGGCCAGAGCGATGCCGGTGAAGGTTTTGGTAATCGAACCAATCTCAAACAACGTGTCTTCCCGAACTCTATCGCTGCCGAAGACCGCGGGCCGTCCCAAACCAACGAGAACGCGGTTTGTTCCCACAATGGCGGCGATTACCATGCCTACGCTCTTGCCCTCCCGGAGGAACGGAGCGCAGGTCTCTTCGATTCGCGACTCCAGTTCAGGCGCCGCGCCGGCGCTCGTTTTGGCAAAGTCATGTCCGATCCAACCAATGGCCAGCCCCATCTTTGCCAGCAGCAATCCGCCGATGAGGACCCGAACGGCGCCGAAAAGACGTATGCGCTTGAGCCGCGGTGCGTCCGCGGGTTGGATGCTTTCGCAGCGGTCCCGCGCGGTGAGTGCCCTGGCTTCGTCCGCCTTTCCGGCTTTGCGGAGTTCTCTTGACCTGATCCCTATTAAATGGCGCGCGGGGAAGACGGCGCGAAAAAGCCCGGTGCCAACAAAAGCCAGGACCAGCGCAGGGAAGATGAAAGGCCGAATGCTGTCCATGTTGCTTTAGGAGCTGTAATCCTTACACACGGTTCTGTCATTAGAGAACGACAGACTGACGGCAGCGGCGGGTCTTAACGCGTTACATTTCCGGGCCAGTGGCAGCGGGTCAAATGATCGTCCCGTGGGGTATCACGCCGTTCTTGGGGATGCAGAGGACGCCGTCGCGAATGTAGTAAAGCGCGTTATCCATGTTTTCCGGCTTGCCGTTGGGCGTCAGAACGCAATTGTCGCCAATCCGGCAGTTTTTGTCGATAATGGCCCGCTCCACGCGCGTATTGGCTCCCACACCGATCCGAGGTTTTCCCTCGGCGGAATGCCGGAGGATCGAGTCGTGCGTCTCGTAGTAGTCGGACCCCATCAGGATGGTGTCCTTCAATTCACAGCCGGGATTGAGGATGCTGCGGATGCCCACCATGGAATGGACGATTTTGGATTGAGTGATGATGCATCCATCGGAAATGACGGCGTGATCGATGACGGCGCCGTTGACCTTCGAGGCGGGAAGAAAGCGCGGCCGGGTGAAGATCGGCGCGCTCATATCGAAGAAATTGAAGCGGGGCAGCTCGCTGGCCAGTTCGAGGTTCGCATCGAAAAACGCGCCGATAGTCCCGATGTCCTCCCAATACCCCTGAAAAACGTAGGACATGATCTGGTGGGTCTTGATGGATTGCGGAATGATGTGTTTGCCAAAATCCGCCAACTTGTTGTCGAGCAATTCAACGAGTGAATCGCGGTTGAAGACATAGATGCCCATCGAGGCCAGCCAGAGATCCTGCTCTTCCTGAATGCCGAGCAGCGGGTACCATTTCCGTTCCAGTTTCAGCGAATCCTGCACGGCTGGGTCCTTCGGTTTCTCTTCGAACCGGTTGATGCGGTGGGCGGAATCCATGAGCATGATGCCGAAGCTGGGAATCTGATCGCGCGTAACGGGAATGGTCCCAACCGTCACCTCCGCTTGAGTCTCAACGTGATGCGCCAGAATAGCGCGGTAATCCATCCGGTAAAGCTGGTCGCCGCTGAGGATTAACGCGTAATCGAAGGCATGATTTAAGAAGTGATGCAGGTTTTTGCGCACGGCATCTGCTGTGCCCTGGTACCAGGACGTGTCGGTAAGGGTCTGCTCGGCAGCCAATATCTCCACAAACCCGCCGGAAAAATGGTCGAACTTGTAGGATTGCGAAATGTGACGGTGCAGCGAAGCCGAATGGAATTGGGTCAGCAAATAAATCCGCTTCAGGGTGGAATTGATGCAGTTGGAGATCGGGATATCGACCAGGCGATACTTGCCGGCCAGAGGCACCGCCGGCTTGGCACGCTCCCGGGTCAGCGGAAAAAGACGCGTGCCTTGTCCGCCGCCCATGATGACCGAGAGAACAGTATTGGTGCTGATTGGAACACGCTTTTCGCCTTGCGGCATAAACCAAAGTCCTTTCTTGCGAATGGTTGTGAGTCCTTCTATAACCTGCCCGCCTCGATCAGAGCAAGCGGCATTCGGTCCGGCATTCGCAGTTCGGTTTTTCAGAGGATGAATGCGGTCGCAAATGCTTCCTGCGTGCCGTGGCATACTGGCCCGGCGAGTTTGCGCGGGACACGATTCTCACGTTAGCAACACGAGTCGATTTGTTTTAACCACCACTCACCCATGTGCGGCATTGTCGGATATGTCGGTAAACAAGAGGCCACCCCGATTCTGCTCGAGGGCCTGCGCCG
>CAZCUL010000721.1:0-4899 GCA_964501475.1 uncultured Verrucomicrobiota bacterium
TTGATGCTGCACGCCCTGGTAAAGGTCTATCCATTCGCGGCCTTGAACCAACTCTGTGTAGTGATCGGGAAGGCGGAGACGCTGTTGGATCTCAGTCGAGAAGTGACGAAAGGGCGACTGCCCGAAGGTGTCGGCCCCGGATTGAGGTTCCTTTCCTGACAAGGAGCCGTGTCCGAGGACATTGACCGCGACCAAAACCGCCACAGACAAAATATTTCTCTGCACAGTCCCGCACGATAAGGACAGGCCAAAGGGAAAGCTTGGACCGCGCTGCGGCTTTCAGGAGGGCATTGCTATAAACGGCGTCATCCCGGTCGCCTGTTTGCGCTTTAGAGAAGTTTCTTGCGCAGGCCCGCTTGCTTGCCCAACACCTTTGGCGTGACGGCGTCGATGCGCTTGAAGCGCATGGTGAGACGGCTTTGCTGCTGTGCCGATCAACGCGGCAGGGAACCAGATACTGGTCGCGTTTGATCAGTCAGGGTGTTTCAGCAGAATCCACATTCAACAACGGTGCTTTTGCTTTTACGAAAGAGGGGGGGGCGAGGTCAGCGGCTGGCGGCTGGCAATGCGAAGGCAATGATGGAATCGCCGTATTTGGTCCCGAGCTTGCCTCCGCCGCCCGCGGCGATGGCCACATATTGCCTGCCTTCGATCATGTAAGTGCAGGGGGTGGCATATCCGCCAGCGGGCAACTTGTGTTCCCAAAGCAGCTTGCCGCTGTATTTTTCAAACGCCCGGATCTTTTCGTCGGGCGTGGCCGCAATGAAGAGCAATCCAGCGGCGCTGAGGATTGGCCCGCCGAAGTTCTTTGCGCCGGTATTGCGAATGCCCCGTTTCGCCAATTCAGGATATTCGCCCAACGGAATCTTCCAGAGAATCTCGCCCTTGTTCAAATCGATGGCGTTGAGAGTACCCCAGGGCGGAGCGATGGCGGGATACCCTTCGTCGTCCACGAAAAACGGCGCTATCTGCGCATATTTCGGCGAGCGGCCAGCCGTCGCCGCGATGTCCGTGGCCTTCCCGCTCTTCGCCGGATCGCCCTCACTCTTGAGATAAGCAATGACATCATTGAGTTGATTGCTGGAAAACTGGCTGAAGCCGGGCATAATACCGCGCCCCTCGTTGAGCAACGTTCGAAGCTGATCGTCGCTGAGGGCAAGTCTTTTCAGCGGCGGGTAGAGCGGCGGATTACCCTGCCGGTCTGGTCCGTGGCAGAAAATGCAGGCAGTGTTGTAGATCATGGCGCCCCGTTGGGTCGGTGTCGCCGTGGCCGGATCGATACTTTCCAACGGCTCGAGCCGGTTGATGGTTGGAGCTTCATTGACGTTGACGTAGAGGACCCCCGTTGTCGGATCGAATGCGCCGCCACCCCATTCCGCACCGCCTTGATGCCCCGGAGTGGTAATGGTTCCCTCGAGCGAAGCGGGCGTGTAAAGCGGCCCGGTCTTGAACTTCCGAAATTGCTCCAAAACAGACACGCGCGCCTGCGGGCTGATGTTGCCAAGGTCCGCTTCGTAAGTGGCCAGGCGAACCAGGGGTGGTGGTCTTGAAGGGAAAGGCTGCGTCGGCCAGGCTTCTTCACCCGGAACTGTGGACGCTGGAACAGGCCGTTCTTCCACGGCAAACACCGGCTCGCCCGTGTCCCGGTCGAGCACGAAGGTCAACCCCATCTTGGTCAACTGCACCGTGACGTCACGAGCGTTTCCATCGACGTGAATCGTGGCCAGGACCGGCGCCGGCGGATTGTCATAGTCCCAGATGTCGTGGTGGACCGTTTGGTAATGCCACTGAAGTTTGCCGGTCCGGGCATCCAGTGCGAGGACACAATTCGCAAAGAGGTTTTTCCCTTTGCGCGAACCGCCGTAGATGAAGTCGCCGGCGGCACTTCCGGTCGCGCAAAAGACCCATCCGCGTTTTTCATCGAGCGAGAAGCCGCCCCACGGGTTGGCGCCGCCATAGCCTTCTCCCGGTTCCCAGGCCCACGTTTCGTGGCCGGGTTCGCCCTTGATCGGCACGGTGTGGAAAATCCATCTGAACTTACCGGTCCTCGCATCATAGCCGCGAACGTCTCCGGGCGTGGAGAAATCCCCTTCCGGGACCCGCGAACCGACTATCAGCACGTCCTGATAAACGATGCCGGGCGTCGTGACTTCGATGGAAGCTTTCGCGGGATCGACCGGGAGGTTCTTTCGCAGATCGATGAACCCGCCTTCGCCGAAAGATTCAATCAAGTTCCCGGTCCTCGCCTCGATGGCAAATACCTGATCGTTTACGAAGTTGAATATCCTCCGATTTCCGCCCTGCTGGTCTTCCCAGTAAACGACGCCGCGGTTCCGGCCGCGGAATTCTTTCTGGCCACGACGGTGCCTGGCAGACTCAAACACCCAGACCTCCCTGCCGGTGGCGGCATCAAGCGCCACGGCGTTTACTTTGGGCGTGGTGAAATACATCAACCCATCCACAACGATCGGGTTGCTGTACATGGATGGCCCCTTGGGATCGCCATGATGATATTCCCAGGCCACCTCGAGTTGGTGAACGTTGCCCGCGTTGATCTGCTCCAGTTCGGAATACTGGTTTGCCTTTTTGTCCCCGCGGTAAATCGCCCAGTCGCGGTAGTTGTCGTAGCGATCAACCGGTCCGGAAGCGTCGCGCCGGCCAGGGCCTTCCGCTCCCGAACACAAGCCTGCGATCAAAATGAAAACCCCGGCGGGGAACTGGCAGGATAAGCCCATTCGTCTCGTAGGAAATCCGCCTGGGCCTTTAGGGGCAAGAAAATTAGGGGCAGGAAAATGGGTTCAATCTTCTTGCCCACCCATGTCTTTGCCATTCACCCCTGACCAACGGCATTCCGGGCAACGCATTTGCGTCTGATTTCCCGCCCATCAGGAAGAAAGCAAGCTGGCCGCGCTCTCTGGGCTTCAGGGAATCTTTTTACGCAAGCTGGCTTGCTGACGAAACACCTTTGGCGTGAGGCCATAGACGCGCTTGAAGTGGGTGGTGAGATGGCTTTGGTCGCAGAAGCCGACCTGTTGCGCGATATCCGCGGTGTTGCTTCGGGTGGAAATGAGAAGCTGCTGCGCCCGATCTACGCGGCAGCGCACGAGATACTGGTGGGGGGCGAGCCCGGTGGCCTTCTTGAACAAGCGGGCGAAGTGGTAAGGGCTGAGGCCGGCTTCGGTTGCGATGGTACGGAGACTTATGTCTTCAGCCAGGTGCTCCTGGATGTAGTCGAGGACTCGGCGCAATTGCGGACGGGCCAAGCCGCCGCGTTCGCTGTGGAGCAAAGGTTGACGCATCACGTAATGCCGCACCAGATGGAGCGCCAGACTGGTTCCGAGTGATTCTCCGTAAACGCGCCCGCCCGGATAGAAACTCGCCGCTTCGCTTTTAAGGCCGAGAACCAGGGCTTCCAGAAGCGGATCCTTAATGGCAACGACCTGCTTTAACTCGACCTGCTCCGGGGCGGCGATCAAGTCATGCGCCGCAAATCGCAAAAAGGCCGGTTCAATCGACACGGCAATAAAGGATCCGGTCTCTTTCGAGCGGGCCGAGAAGGGGACCATGGCCGGAAAAATGGCCACATCGCCCGGCTCGACGCGAATGGTGCGAAAGCGACCCTGCTCCTTCCATTCCACAAGAGCCGTCCCTCGAATCTGCAGAACGACGCGGTGATCGGGCGGGGCGAGATCGATCATTTCGACTTCGGTTGAATCATGCTGCTCGAGCATCACGCCCTTCCAGGGACCGTTCGCGCTCGAAAGCACCGGTTCAGCCGTCAGCGCCGGATGCGTCATCCCCGTCTCGACGTTTAGCAGCAAATGTCTTTTGTTTGGTGGCATGGCATTTTCAAGCAGACCGATGGCCTTCATCCGGTCGCCCGTGGGGTTAGGGAGCGGCTGCGGGAGGGGACACGGTTGCGACCCGATTCCCGACCGGCGGTTTCAACATGCGGAAACATTCGCTTTGGTTCATGGCCGCAATCATTTCTGGACCGGGACGCTGTTGGCCGCGATGACGCTGATATTATCAAACACCACGGTGTTCAGTTCAGACTTGCCTGAGCTCATTACGCCCAGCCCGATGTAAATGCGCCGGCCGAGGTCGAACTTTTCAGAGCCGGTTTTCGTCCAGGTGACGCCGTCGGGCGATTTGTAAGCGGTGATGGTCTCTCCGCGCCGGACCAGCCGCACCCAACAGGGAAAGGTTTCCTCGCCCACGAATTCGGTGGCGCTGCCGTGGCGATAACGGCGTTTGAACTCGAGTCCGCGGTGGGGGTCGAGCCGGAGAAATGCGGCCGGCGCGGTGCTGCGGAGGCTCTCGCGGATGACAACTCCGGCTTTGGTTCGCCCATCCCTGGGTTCAAAATCCAGGACGCGCGCCTGGATTTCGCCGTCGCCATCGAGTGTTTGATAAACGAAATGGAATTCGTCCCAGCCACGGCGCGAATTCCAGCCGCCGCCTGCCACGCGGCATTTCTTCCCGTCCCAGCGAGCGTGACCGGAGCGGCCGGTTTGCCCGATATCCTGGGACCGCCACGGTTCGGGCAGGAGGGGCCGCATGGCCAATTCAGTCTCGTTGCCGGCCGAGGCGTAAAATCCCTTGGCCACCACGATGGCGCTTTCATCTTCGCGGCGCAGAAACCGAACGGACCCTTCCATGACCTCGAGACGGGAAAAGTTCGAGTGGACCGAAAGCAAAAACTCCGTTCCCAGGACAGTCGCAATCGCATGAGGCGTAAAGATCATTACCGGTTCGCCTTCCGGTTGCGGGGCAACGTGGGCGGTGAGCGTTCCGAGTGGCAGGCGCACCCGTTTGCCATCGTCGCTCTTGTCAAGAATCAGGCGCGTCCCGGGCTGGGCGCGAAGGCGCGTCGTCTCGCCCATGTAGGCAATGAGC
>CAZCUL010000722.1:0-10354 GCA_964501475.1 uncultured Verrucomicrobiota bacterium
TCCTGGCGAATGTCAGCTCCCCGCCTTCCCATGAAACGTTTGATCGAGTAAATGGTCTCAGAAGGCTTGAGAGCGCGCATCCGGCTGGCTTCATGACCCACAACCGGTTTTGGGTCGCGACCCGGGAAATGAACCACGGAAGGCGTGAGCCGCCTCCCCTCCCGGTCAGCGATGACGATTGGGATGCCCGAATCAACCGTGGCCACCAGCGAATTCGTCGTGCCGAGATCTATACCGACGATTTTGCTCATGCGGAGACGTTGCCAGAGAGTTTCGGAGCATGCCAGCGCGGGTTCTCTGCGGCTGGCTCGACCCGGCTTGCTTTGCCAGGCTGGCAGCAGCCGGGATTACGTCAGCTCCCCCACTTCCCGCCGCAACGGCTAACGCGACTTGAGTGAAGCGATCGATCCCTTGCGGACCGGAATCTTTTTGAATCTCCGGGTCAATTCCGTGAGCGAATCCTCCACAGCCAGGCGTTCCAGGCTGGAAGCGCCGACAAAACCTACGGCGTCGGTGCGTTCATTGATGTAAGCGGCATCGTCCGGTGTGGCAATGGGGCCGCCGTGGGAAAGGAAAATGATGTCTTTGCGCACGCTGCGTGCGGCGTCGATGATGGCCTGGACGCGTTTGACCGATTCGTCAAGCGTGATGGTCGCCTTCCGAACGCCAATGGTCCCGCCGATGGTGGTGCCCACATGAGCGATGATGGCGTCAGCGCCCGCTTCAGCCATGGCCTTGGATTCCTGTGGGGAAGCGACGTAAACGATGCTGAACAGGTCCATCTTTCGGGCCAGCGCCACCATCTCGAACTCCTTCTTCACGCTCATGCCGGTTTCCTCGAGAATCTGGCGGAACATCCCGTCCACGATGCAGTGCGTGGGGAAATTGTTGACGCCGCTGAAACCCATGGCCTTCACCTGCAGCAGCCAATGCCACATGCGCCGCCGGGGGTCGGTGGCATGAACGCCGCAGATGACGGGGACTTCTTCGACGATGGGCAGCACCTCGAATTCGCCGATTTCCATGGCGATGGCATTGGCGTCTCCGTAAGCCATGAGTCCGGCGGTCGAGCCGTGCCCGGCCATACGAAAGCGGCCCGAGTTGTAAATAATGATGAGGTCGCCTCCGCCGCGTTCGATGAACTTGGCGGAAATGCCCGTGCCGGCTCCAGCCGCGATAATGGGCTGACCTTTTTTGAGGGCGGCGCGAAGGCGTTCGACGACTTCCTTGCGTGTGTAGGGATTACCTTTTCCGGTCCAGGGATTGGGCATAATGCTGGTTCTTTCGCAATGGTTAAACGCTGCCGACTCTGCCGCCCACGCGCCTTGATTGCAATTTGGAAATCTCCGGAACCTGAATTTGAAATGTGTCGCCATCAGTGGGCGAACCTCCTCGCTCGCAGCGCCTCGTAACCCAGCCTCGCGAGCGGCGGCGTCCGCCCACCGCGGACTGTGTCAAGAGTAAGCCCCGCTCCCACGTTGAGCCGGGGGCGCCTTTACGAAGGTGGTCGGCCGGAGGTAAACCGGTTCCAGATGTTCGCCTGCCACAAAGTCGGTTCGCGCCGCTGCCAGCATTGCCAGCATGGCCGCTTCCGGAAAGAAGTCGCGCGCCGAGGGAAACTCCTGGGATAGGTTCGGCCCCAGAATGGTCCTTCCCGCGCCCGCCAACCGGCCCACCTCATCCTTTCCCGCCAAATGCACCGGCGCCCTCAACCGACTTTCCTGATCGCGAATCTCGTAGCAGGCCAGATAAAACTCGCCACGCTGGGCGTCGATGGCGATCGCGATTTCCCCTTGCAACCCGGCCATCGCCGCTTGCGCCGCCAGACAGTCCGCGGCATTGATCCCCAACAGTCTGATGTCGCTGGCCAGTTGCCATGCCTGTGCGATGGAAATGGCCACGCGCACACCCGCATACGAACCGGGCCCCACGCCAACAGCGATGCAGTCGATTTCCCCCCGTTCCATTCCGCCCTTTTCCAGGGCTTTCTGAATCAAGGATAGGGCTTTCAAATCACGCCCCGCGCCCTCTTCCGATGCACTCGCGGCCGCTCTCGGCCGCGAAAGCGACTCGCCCTCCCCTGGTCGGGCGTTGTCCAGAACCGCCGCGCTTCGGCGTTCCGAAGAGAATTCAAGCGCCAAAATCTTCATAGCGAACCCGGCGTTCGTGTTCACCGATGGACTCGATCCAAACCTGCCGCAGAAGTCTGGGCAAGCGCGCCGAGGCCTGCCTCTCCCCCCCTTTCAAATCATCGGTGCCCAGCCAGCGCTCAATCCATTCCACCAGCGCCACGCCTGGGGGCGAAAACAGGTATTCCTCCAGGCCGGAGCTGACAACCTGATCCGGAGAATCCAGGCGGTAGAGGTCCAGATGAAATAGCGGCAAACGCCCACCCGCATATTCGTTCACCAGGGTAAACGTCGGCGAATGCACCCGAGTGTCGATGCCCAGACCGCGCGCGAAGCCCTTGACGAGTTGCGTCTTTCCGGCACCCAGCTCCCCGGTCAGCCCGACCACCCAGCCGGGCTTGGCCTCGCGAGCCCAGGTCTCTCCCAGCCGCTCCGTTTCCCCGGGACTACGAGAAGTGAGTATAACCATGGTCGCCGAGCGGTTTCGCGCTCTTCTTATCGCGCAATATCAATCCCTCCCCGGCCATGATTTTGCCGATGCAGCCGATGCGCACGTTCGGAAAGGCGCCTTTCCAGGTGTCCAGCAGCCGAACCGCATCCGCGCTGGCCAGAGTAAACAGCAGCTCAAAATCCTCGCCGTCAGTCAAAGCCGCCTCGAGGGCCCGTTTCCCGTTTCCTTCCGCCGCCCGCCGCTTTGCCGCACGACTGATCGGAATCGCCTCGGTGAGCAATTCCGCCCCCACTTTGCTCGCCCGCAACAGGTGCCGAAGGTCGCCTGCCAACCCGTCGCTCAAATCGATCATGGCGTGAATACGAAAATGATCGGCCAGCCAGCGCGCTTCAGCCAAACGCGGCTCGAATTCGAGATGTTTGCCCAAAATGGACCCTCCCAGTTCGCCCGTGACAAAAATAGCGTCGCCGACCCTGCATCCCGATCGCAGGATGCACTTGTCCCTGGCGACTGTTCCCAGGACTGCAATGGAAAGAAAGATGCCCGCCGGATTTAGGGTGGTCTCACCGCCCGCTACCGCCACCTCATAGCGCGCCGCCAGCCGGTTCATTCCCGAGTAGATCGCTTCGATAAATGCCGGCTCAAAATCTTTCGGCAATCCCAACGTGACCAGCGCCGCGACAGGCGTGCCGGCCATGGCGGCAATATCGCTCAAAGCGCGCGCCAGAGCCTTATGGCCAGTCTTCTCCGGGGGAGTGTCCGAGTCGAAATGCACGCCTTCAACCACCGCGTCGGCCTTAAACAGGACAAATTGTTCCGACAATCCGAGGTCCAGGACGGCGCAGTCGTCGCCAGGGCCCGCCTTTACGGTGCGATTCGACGGAAGGGAGCGGGTAAGCAGCCGGATCAATTCAAATTCGTTCACGGAACATTTCCCAGTATCGGTTCACTTCAGGCTCGTAAATCAGCAGGCAGAAATTGGCGGCGTTGAAGACGGCATGAGCCAGAATGGGCGCCAACAGGTTGTCCGTCCACTCGTAAAGCCACACAAAAACCACCGCCAGGAAAAGCAACGGTAGGAATGTCCCAAGATTCGAATGGATCATGGCAAACAACAGTGAGGTGAACCACAAAGCCAGTCGCGGATAACCACGCTGTTTGATGAGCGGATACAAAATGCCGCGAAAAAGAATCTCTTCCACCAGTGGCGCAATCGCAATCGCGGCCACGCCAAAAATAATTCTTTGCGTCAGCGTCACGCTCAACTGCAGCACACGGATCGGAGCCTGCATTTCCGGCTCGGCATAAACCTCCTTGATCACGAACGAGGAAAGCATGTGCAAACCAATCGCAGCAGGCAACACCAGGAGCCCCATGCCGAGGCCGAGGAAAATTGCTTTAAACCAGCCTCGGGAAGACGGGGAGAGAAACTCGGCCAGGTTCAGGCGATGCTGCCTGAGAAAATTGAAGATAAGGAAAAGAGCAACCCCCTGGAAACTAACGGTGCTGATGACAAAGTGATAAAACTGGGCGTCCAACATGCCCATTTTCGGCAAAAAATGAACAAGCGATTGTGCCAGAAGCACGCCAAGACACCAGCTCAGCAATATCCCCAGCATCAGAATCATCACGGCCTCCAGCTTCCACGGTTTCTGCGACAACATAGTCCGCGCTCAGGGTAGCCCAGAGGCGCTCGGCCTGACGATGGAAAACTGGAAAGCGGCGGGTCGGCTCTTCCATACGCAAAAGCCAGCCGCCACCGGGTCCGAAGATCCGGCAGCCGGCTGGCTCGTGTCGGGTTGGCCAGCAACAAGGGGCCCTGGCGCCGTCGCAGCCCGCCGCCTTTACTTCAATCTGTAGGACGACGTCAGAAGACTCTGACATTGATTCTGCAATCACAGCGCGGGCGAACAGGGACAAAGAAATGAGTCTCGTAACCTCGTCTCCTACAAGATGGAAAATGGAAAGGCCTGTAGTTACGGACTGAGTTGACCCCGGACCTCACCGGGTGTGTGTGCCATCGTGTGGACGTTGATGTAGGTCATTGAGTTGACCACATGCCCAAGGACATTCGGGTCCAGCATCACCCTTCCCCACAACCTTCCTGAAGCGCCGAATCCTTCTCCATTGAGAGGCTCCAAATCCACGAGCACTCCGATGCTTTGTTCGGTCGTGGCCGGACCGTGAATATGGGCCGCGGTCGCAATGCCGCTTAATTCCGCATAGTGGAGATTGAGGGTCAAAACATTCCCGGCCAGCATGTGCAGGCCGAATCCAGTCCCATCGGTCTCGACTGGATTGGGCCGCTCCGCCGCGCTGAATGAAGTCTTCATCAACACCGGCGCAACCTGGCCGCGTATTTCGCCGGGTGGATGCAGCGCCCGAGCCACCGGCCGGGTTGCCCGTGCCTGTGCGACAAAGGAAGCAGGGCAACTCGGCCGAGCGTCCGGCGTTTAATCTCTGGTTAAACGTTCAGAACCGCCTTAAAAGCCATCCAACTATGAAACCAATTCTCGTTCTTTCACTACTTGCCGTTCCAACCGCATTGCTACAGGCCGATCCGGGAAAGGCCCGGATTCCCGCATCTCCGCCACTTTCTCCGCCGTCCGCTACGGCGAAATCCCATCCGCCGTCCCTGTTTGCCCAGGCCAAAGACGCGCCAAGAGAGACAACATCCGGCACGCCCCGGGGCAACGCGCCCGTTTTGGACGACACTTTAAAGGGCCTTCAAAAACAGACCATCAGCAGTCTGGATCGGGAAAGCAGCCACCCTGATGTTCTGGCTCCGGGGGTAATCAAGTTCATCGATGGCGATCTCCTCCAGGTGCTCGACGTCTATCAGGAGCTTTCCGGACGGACCGTGGTTCGGTCCACGACTCTTCCTCTGGTCAAGGTCAGCGTCAGAAGCCAAACGCCCCTGAACCGCATCGAAGCTCTTCAACTGCTCGATACAGCTCTTGCTCAAAACGGTGTCACAATGATTCCTGAGGGCACGAAAGTGGTAAAGGCCGTTGCTTTCGCGCAGGCGCACACCGAAGCGGCGCCCATTGTGGATCTGAGCCCCGAGGAATTGCCCGACTCGAGCTCCTGCCTGACCTACATTGTCGAAGTCAAAAACCGGAAGCCCAGTCAGGTCGTTCCCGCGTTACAACCGTTCTCGAAGATGTCCAACAGCATCCTGGCAATTGATGATGCCGGAATCGTGATCCTCCGCGATTATTCCTCCAACGTCCGCCGTATGCTTCAGGTTTTGGACCGTCTGGAAAGAGCAACGTCACGCGAGGAAGGCAAGATAGAAAGGGGAAAGCGTTCAAAATAATCCGGTAGAACAGCCAATCTGGCGTGGGACAGCGCTGTAACAAGGCGTCTTTTCCCAGCCGCCGCCACTCCTCATCCTTGGCGGCGGCGAGGGCGAGAACGAACGACGAAGGAGAATGAGATGGTTTAATCTCATTGGGGCGGGAACAAAGTGGCGGGCCACGCCGGTGACCCCTTTGATGTTCACATCGATAACGTCCGAGAATTTATCGGGCGGAACTTCCCAAGGTGGCGCGTTCCTGTTCACCAACGCGGCATTGTCGAGGAGCAGACGCCCCATGCGACTCCAGGACTTGCTCTCATTCCGGCTGGCCCGAACCCAGGTTGTAAACCATCGCCCAGAGGCGATCTATCTCCCCAAGTTCGATTACCTGGAGCGGAGTCAGCCGGTCGAATGCCGGATTGGGTTGATGGAGCCACTTCGGAATGCTCTCGGGTTTTACAACTTCAGCCAGAGCGTCCAACAAGCGCCGGACTTCGTGCAGTCGCCTTTTGGCCGGCTGGCTTGGCAGCTTGCCACTTGCCCATTCTGCCAGCGCACGCAGCGAAAAACCCGTCAACCGTCCCAACTCCTCGCGCTTGAGCCTATAAGTCTCGCACAATGCGTTCACATCGGCACTGCTGTCAGCAATTTCGCCGACCAGTTTATCTGCCAATTCCATTTCACGCTCCAGAGGCGTGGTTTCCGGCTCGGCGGTCGAGTCAATCGCTAGTTTCCCTCCGTCGTGGACTTGCAATACCGACGCCTTGTGCGCGCCGTATAACGGCTTCGCCTTCTTGGACAGCTTCGAAACTTTGCCGTGAGTAGTCCATTTCGGGCCGTCAGATTTGTTGTACCAGGTTCCTGTCGCAGACGAAGGCTTTGCTTTGGATTTGCCGGCTGTTTTGCCCATAACTGCCCTAAATCTACGCCGCGCGCCAAATCACGTCCAGCAGATATGCATGCAGATCTGCATCATAAGCCGTGCATGAACGGAATGTTGTGTTCATCCAGCGTCTGGATCAGCGTGTTATCACGCAGATGGTTCGGGTAAAAGACGATGTTTACGCCTCCCTTACGCCGCGCAGACGGCACAATCAGTCCCTCGGCGAGGTTCTCAAACGCCGCCCGCGCTATTGCCTGCGTCACGGGTTCCTGTCCCGCCGCCTGCTCTGTTTCCCACTCGCAATTCACGATCTCCCTGTTCGTCAGCTTCAAAGATCTCAAGGTGGCGGCTGCGGTCAAGTCCACCATCGCTTGAAACTTCCAGTGCATTCCTACCTTCAACTGCGCGTGAAAATCCGCTGTAGTCCAACCGTAGCGCAAACCTTTGTAATGTAGTTCGGCGCTAAGGGTGGCCGGATCGGTGCTCGCGTAAACTGCCGGCATCAGACCCTTCACACTCCATCGCGCGCCGGCCAAGACCGAACCGGCTCCCGTGAACCGATACGGGCGCGACATCCAACGGGGCGCGGCTTGCCTGACGACGTCACCCTGCCAGGACGTCAATCGTGCGGGATCGCCAAGCACCCTGAAGAAAAGCGGGAAATCCTTATGAGCGGTGACCCAAGGCATAGCCTGATCGGCAAGGTCGGCGCGGTACAATCGAATCACTCCAAGGGGATAATCCGCCTTGCCTCCGAGGTAAAACTCTAGCGCCTTGAAATTGCCTCCGCGTTTTCACGCGTTTCAAGAGTGCCAACTTCCAGGACGCCAGACAAGCCAGTTCTTGTCAGGGCAGAGGCCACTAAATACCGGGTGTCGATCAGAAAGTAGCAAGAAAGGAGTCAGGCAGCAGACGCCAGGAGAGCCTTTGGCAAGGACAAGGCGTTAGCAGGGGATTTGTTCCATCGCGAGACAAAAAGTTCAGGGCAGGCTCAGTCCGGGCGCGGTAAAACAGCCAACCTCGCCGTCGCCGGCGCCGACCACCGCCGACCGGAGCCGCGAATGTCTCCGCCTCTTACACTGTCACCGACTGCCCATTATCCCCCGCATCAAGCTTGAGAAAGAAAGGCACCGCTTTTTGTGCCCACTCGGCCGGCGCCGGATAACTCGAGGCCGCGCCGCCAAAGCAGCTTTGTAACATCTCGGTATTGATTACGCCCGGATTGACCGGCACCGCCGCCATCCCTGACGGCAGTTCCTCCGCCAGCGCTTTGGTCAATCCTTCGATGGCCCATTTGGTGGCGCAATAGGGCGCCACCTCCGGCGAGGTCGAGCGGCCCCAACCCGAACTGAAATTCACAATCACTCCGCCCTTTCGCTTGATCATCGCGGGAACAAAGTGGCGGATCACGCTGGCCACCCCTTTGATGTTCACATCGATGACGTCCGAGAATTCATCGGGCGGAACTTCCCAAAGCGGCGCGTTCCTGTTCACCAACGCGGCATTATTCAGGAGCAGATCAGGCGCCCCATGCGACTTCAGGACTTGCTCCGCCCAGGTCTTGACCTCGTTGTCCGAAGCCACATCCACCTCGTCAAACCGATGCGGTTTGCCGAACGCCTTCCCCAATTCCTCGATCAACACCGCCGACCGCCCGCACCCCGCCACGGTATGGCCGCGGCGGATAAACTCGTCCGTCATCGCCCGCCCCAGCCCCCGAGTACACCCCGTGATCAGAACCAATTTGGTCTCGCTCTGTTTTCCAGCGCCCATGAGCCGCTTTTACATCACCGCAGCCAACAGGTCCAAACACATTTCAACTCCGCAATCAAAGGCACGCGGCTGCGCCTCCCCCCTTTTGGACATTTTAGGGAACCGTTCACCTTCCTTTGTCGGAAACCTTGTCGGAAACCTTGTCGGAAACCTTGTCGGAAACTTCGTCGCGTTGCTCGTCAATCAGCGATGAAACGCTTACCCTTCACAAGCTGCAGATTTAGCCCAAGGCGCTGCCTCGGAGCGCATGCGCCGTCTGCTCCCTGGGGCGGGCAGTACGCCCTCGTCGAGCATTTTCGCAGGGCCTCCGAGAGCACAGATAAATCAGCAACCAGCATGGTTTAAAAAAGAGGCACCGTTTTCTTTCGTCAATGAGCCTCCTATGTCGGTCGAAGCTTTGCGATCATCTTTTCGAACAGGGTCGCACCGCCGTACCCCCCGATCCCGGCCAACGCAAAGAGGCCCAAGGGATGGGTCAGCGCCTGTGCCGGAATTTGACCTATCGGAAGTTTGATTCCCAGGCCGGCAACCACGGCGACCAGCAAGGCTCCGGCGATAATGCCTTCGAGGATGCACCAATACCATTTCTGCTCCCGCTTGAACGCCCGCAGCGCGCCGCCCAGACCAGCCCCAATCCCGATAAGAACCAGCACCGGCCCCGGAAAGATTTGGGTGAACATGCCCAGGAAGCCAAGAGGCCTTATTTGTATGAGGAAGGTCTCCTCGCCTATGTCAGTGGATGCAGTAATGCTCGCGTTGGTGCTGTAGTCGGTGGCAAAGACCGGCACCGCCCGTGCGCCGCCCAGGCCCGGCGTCTGAACGGTGAGGATGTGATCGGCATCATTCTCCAGATTCACGTCAGTGGCGCGCAAATGGACGGACACAGCGGGCAAGTTCGCAGAAGGATCGACATTCGTCGGCGCAAAGCCGACTCGAATAGTCGTGCGATATTTCAGATAATTGGGCTTCCACGGCATGGGAACGTCATCGATTTTCATCAATAACCGTGCGTGGGCCGCCTTCCCGGGAGATGTGGCTATAACTCCGAGGTCACGTCCGAGGATCTGATTTGTGGAAAGCGATCGAGGCCTGGCGGGTTCGCTCGACCGAAGCACGGTCCATCTGTCAGAGGCGGCAACTGCGTGCGGTCTGCCCGAAATATTGATCAAACCTCCCGCCATGGGAACGACGTTCGCGCCGACGCGATGAGCAACGTCGAGATTTGTGCCCTCTTTAAGAATTGGGAGAAGCAATCTGTCATTTCGAATCATTCCGGTGTGGGCGATCGCAAAGTCAGGGAGCTGACCGAAGGGCCGCAGTGTGGCGCCTGGCGAGACACGCTGGATTTGTGAAGTTGCGGCGCCTGCAAGCAGAGCTGTGAAGCAAAGGACCGTCCAGGCGAGCGGCGTAATCGTCTTCATGGCAGCTTCTGCAATAGCATTGTTGGTATGCACCATCGGAAAGAGCTTTTCAGCATATTGGGAAGTTCAGGCATTTTACGCGCTTTGGGTTCTGTTCATCGTTGTGTCAGCACTGTTACCGTGTGGGCGTGACCGTGAAATTCCGGTCTGGCTGTTCGTTCACGACCATTTGCTTGACGCCGTCATTCGTAATGAATGATTGGACCACAGCGCCGACCCGATTCGGCGGGACATCCGAAATTGGGTTCGGGAGATTACTTTTGGCGGCTTTCGTCGCGGGTGAGCGTTTACGCTTCTTGCGTGGAGGCATAGAATTCCTTTTCAGTTTGGTTCTAGGGCACGTTCAATTCTTTTATCGCCTGGGCGCGCAAGGCAGTCGACGACTTTTGATAAAGC
>CAZCUL010000723.1:0-7024 GCA_964501475.1 uncultured Verrucomicrobiota bacterium
GATTTCGGAAAACTTACGGAAGGTGGTTTTCTCATAGACGTTATAAAGGCGCTCGAAGTCTGCGATGAACGTCCGGTCGCGCAACGGTTCCAAATCCGCCTCCTTGAACGTTCCCTCTTCCTCATCCCGTTGATAAACCGCGAACACATCACTCAGCTCGATCTTGCGCTTCAACCCGAACTGGACGTTAAACCCGAACAGAAACCGGCCATGGCCGAGCTGGACTATGTCCTGGGGAATGCAGTTGTGCGCAGTGGTGATCCGGTCGGCCTGCAGCAGTTTGTAATCAATCGACCCAAACACCTCCCGGCGCCGGGCATCCAGCCGGTTCATCCGCTCGCGCAGGACCGAACCGTGCGCCTGCAACCGCTGGCGGATGATCTCGTATGTGGCGCTGCCGAGCGCTCCCGCAGCCGATTCCCCGGCCTGCCCGGCCGCATCCGCGCCCTCTCCGGGTTTTGACGCCTCCGCCTCTGGCTCGGAAACATTCTTTGCCATCACACAATTGCCGGGTATTCCGGCGTTTCGGCGGAGCTACTTCGAAATCTCCTCCGCCGCCCGCTCCGCAATGACCTCGGCAGCGGGCGTCTCGGACAGTCCGCTCTCGCGCGCCATGTCCTGCGCGGACTTGAACAGCGTCGTCAGGGAGGAATCCTTTGCCGAAGCCATCAACTTCGCCAGCAACGCCGCCACGGTCAGGTTTTTCACATCTTCGCTGCTGATTCCGAAATCCTTCACCCATTGCCGCAACTGCGTCCTGAAATGGTCCGGATCACCATTGAAAAATGTGCGTTTGATGTCGGACAACGTCGAACTGCTCGCCAGCAACCGATCCACCGATTTGCCGTTGCCCACCGCCCGCACGACCTTCTCGAAGAAATCGTTTTCCCCGCCCACAATGTCGATGCGGGCGTTCTTGAGCGCTTCGCCCACAATTCGGGAATGAGCCTCCGCAATGTGCCGCTGCACGTTGATCGAGGCCAGGTCCACATCGCGCTCCTTGGCGAGTTTCAGCCGGAATTCCTCGTGCAACTGGCCGGATTCGTGCAGCAGCTTCATCGACTTCGCCTTCTGCTCGATGGCTTTGGCCTCAGCCAATCCCTTGGCCTCGATGCCTGCCGCGGTGGCCAGTTCCCTGTCTTTCGCTCCCTCCGCTTCGGCCTCGGCCTGCTGCTCGGTCACTCGCGCGGTCACTTCGCCCTTGGCTCGGATCACTTCCGCCTCCGCCAGTCCAACTTCCTTGATCGCGCCTGCATCCACCTTCTTCGCGTCGGCCCTGGCCTTGGTCACTTTTGCCTCCGCCATTCCCACAGCCGCTTCCTGCGCTGCCAATCCTTCCGCCTCCTGCTCCATGGCATGGCGCTTCTTGTCCGACGCCTTTGCTTCGGCCTCCGCCAGGGTCTGGATCCGTTCCGATTCACGCAAGGCAGCTTCGCGCCCCGCTTCCGCCGCCGTAATGACCTTGATCTTTTCCGCCTCGGCAAAGTGCCGATCCGAATCCTTCTGCGCCTCGGCCGCCACCACCTTTTGCACCTGCTCCTTCTTGGCGTTCATGTCCGCCTCGATCAAGGTCACTTCCCGGACCCGATTGGCCGTCATGCGCGCTTCGATGTTCGTCTTCTCCTCTTCCTGCTGAACAACGGCTTTTTGCTCGGCGACCACCACCGCGCGTTTCCGCTCCACTTCCACAGCGGCGTCGGCCACTTTCACTTCCTTGTCCATCTCCGCCAGCGAAACGCTCCGCTCCCGGCGCACCCGCGCTTCTTCCCCTTCCTGCACGGCTTCCTGTTCCAGGCGTTGCTGTTCCTTTTTAACCGTGTACTCCCGCTCCTGCACGGCCCGCTTCATGTCCTCGGTCCGCAAACGAATCGCCTCGTCCGTCTCCAGCCGCTTGGCCTCGACCTCGCGCCGCCGGGCTTCGATGACTTTGCGCGCCTCGGCTTCTTCATTGGCTTGTACTTCGGTCACCGCCCGGTGCTGCTTGGCGGTGTCCTCCTCGTTGCGCCGCTTCTGTTCGCGCCTGGCAATGTCCGCATCCGCATTCTCCTTCTCGATCTGGACACCGGCCCGTTGAGAATGCTCGTTGGCAATCACCCTCTCCCGCTGCGTGATCTGGGTGATCTTTTTAATGCCTTCAGCGTCGAGAACGTTGCTGGGATCATGCTGTTCCAGCGGGGTTTGTTCGAGATAATCGATCGCCACGTCCTGCAACAAAAACCCGTCCAAATCCTTCCCGATCGTGTTCTGGATCCGGTCCCGAAAGGTGATCCGTTCCGTGAACAATTCATGAAATTCCATCTGTTTCCCGGCGGTCTTGAGCGCTTCGGAAAACTTCGCCTCAAACAGATCCCGCAACTGATCGATGTCCGACACCCGTTCCGGAGTGAGCATCTGCGCCACTTTGCGCACGCTCTCCTCCGTGGCTTCCACGCGGATGTAAAAGGCCACCGTGATGTCGGCGCGGATATTGTCCCGGCAGACCAGCCCATCCTTGCCTTTGCGGTGGATTTCCAGTTTTTTGACCGAGAGATCGACAATGTGATACGTCTGGACGAGCGGAACTCGCACCAACCAGTCGAAGGAGACCTTTAACCCGCCGAACCCGGTTTTCACTCCGGCGCGGCCGGGCTGAATCTTGCGTATGCACAGCAGCATTATCAGGAGAGCAACCAGTGCAGCCGCCGCGGCCAGGACGATGAGGATGGTTGAAAGCATAACCGTTGAAGTGTGTTTATTCTTTCGTCGTTTAGAACAACCGCGCCGCTCCCCGGAACAGTCAATCGAGTCCTCCGCCCGCGCCGGCTGTCCTCCGTTTTTTATCAGCCCAAAAAATTTCCCGCGCTAAAACCTCTGCAAGCGTCCGGAAACGCCATCTAGGTAGCAGAACCGATTGCCGGCCGCCAATACAATTTGTCTCCCATTTTGGAAAGCGTGGTTCAGACCCGCCGCCCCCCCGGGCCAACCGCGCCCCGGTCGGAAACAAAATCAGGACCAGGCGCAATGGCTGAAAGATTCAATACGTCCGGCCCGCGCCAGGGGTTCGTGTGGTCCGAGCCTGCGGAGCAAGGTTGCCTGGCGCCATGAGCAAGCGGTAAGAATTGGCCCGCAGAGACCAGATGCAACGCACGGCAGTCATTAACGTAGTCGGCCTGACGGAACGCTTGCTCGGCCAGGGCATGCCGCGCCTCAACGCTCTGGCCGCTTCTGGCGGCAAAGCGCGCGTCGAGCCGGTGCTCCCGGCTCTCACCTGCGCGGCGCAGGCCACTTACCTCACCGGGTTGGCTCCTTCAGAGCACGGCATTGTGGGCAATGGCTGGTATAATCGCGATCTCGCCGAAGTCCAGTTCTGGAAGCAATCCAATCACCTCGTCCACGGCCCGAAGCTGTGGGAAACATTGCGCGCACGCCTTCCCGGCCTCACCTGCGCCAAACTCTTTTGGTGGTATAACATGTATTCCAGCGCGGACTTTTCCATTACTCCGCGCCCGATCTACCCCGCCGATGGCCGCAAAGTCTTCGATATTTACACGGCGCCGCTCTCGCTCCGTCCGGAGATTAAAAAGGATTTGGGCGAGTTTCCCTTCCCCTGTTTTTGGGGTCCCGCCGCCGGAGTCGATTCACCTCAAGGTCCGCCGGAAGCCGCCTCGCGCTGGATCGCCGAATCAGCCAGGTGGATCGAAACAAAACACCAGCCGACGCTCAGCCTCGTTTATCTGCCGCACCTCGATTACAACCTGCAACGGCTCGGACCGAACCATCCGGAAATCACCCGCGACCTTGGCCGCATCGATGAAATTGCCGGCGGCCTGATCGACTTCTACCGGGAACGGTCGATCCGGCTCATCGTGCTTTCCGAATACGGCATTACTCCGGTGAACTTGCCGGTGCACCTGAACCGGGTTTTTCGCGAGCAAGGCTGGATTGCAATCAAGGATGAGTTGGGACTGGAAATACTGGACTGCGGCGCCAGCAAGGTCTTTGCGGTCGCAGATCATCAAATCGCGCACATCTATCTCAATTCTTCGGACCCGGCGCTCGAGCGGGAGGTGCGCGAGCTTCTGGCCGCAATCCCGGGTGTGGCCGGCGTTCTCGGCGCTGCGGAAAGAGCGGCCGCGGGACTGGACCATTCGCGCGCCGGCGATCTCATAGCGCTGGCTGCCGAGAATGCCTGGTTCACCTACTATTACTGGCTCGATGACGCGGTGGCGCCGGACTTTGCGCGCTGCGTCGATATCCATCGAAAGCCCGGCTATGATCCGATCGAGCTGTTTCTCGATCCGAAACTATGCTGCCCCGGACTGAAGATTGCCTGGCGCCTGCTGAAAAAGAACCTCGGGTTCCGGATGTTGATGGACGTCATTCCGCTGGAGGCAAGTCTGGTCAAAGGTTCTCATGGCGTCAGGCCGAAGGAGGCGGCCGATTTTCCCGTGGTCATGGTTGAAGACAAGTTGCACCTTCCAGCAGGCCAGATCTCGCCATTGACGGTTCACGATATCATCTGCAAGCAGGTTCTGGCTTGAGCCAGCAGGGCCATCCGCCAGCGCCGCCGCAACGAATGAAATGTCGCGTCCGCGACATTTCATTCGTGAGAGGTTTGCGATAGTCCCAAGAGCGTTATGCTCCTGAACTTTGTCGGAAACTTTGTCGCGAACTTTGTCGGAAACTTTGTCGGAAACTTTGTCGGAAACTTTGTCGGAAACTTTGTCGGAAACTTTGTCGGAAACTTTGTCGCGAACTTTGTCGCGAACTTTGTCGCGAACTTTGTCGCGAACTTTGTCGCGAACTTTGTCGCGAACTTTGTCGCGAACTTTGTCGAAATGCCCCGAAATTCATTCCATTACTCGACAAAGTTTCCGACGAAGTTTTCGACAAAGTTTGGGTGAGGCCGTTTTGGGACAAGCTCTAGTTAAGTTAAGTTACTCTTCGCGAGCGCATCCGGCGAATGGGCAGGCGATGATCCGGGGGGTGCTCCGTGGTTTCAGACCGCTGGATGCGCCTGCGGTGAACGGCGCCGGCGGCGGTGAAAGAGCATTTTAATATTCCAAAGCACGTAAAGCCGAAACCCGATCCAGGCCACGTCCGCGCACATGAGGAGGCGCTGATAAAGGCCGAGACAGAATCCGCGTTTCTTTTCTTTAATGACCTGTGACAAGCCCGGCAGCACGCAAAACCCCATGCTTTGACCCAGCCGCTTCGTGTGAAAATTCAGGGCGATTTCGATTTGGAAATTCTTTTTATACCTTGGCGGAACCTGGTACCACAGCTCTTTGGTCACGGCCCTTTCCCCCCCGAGAATGGGGCTGAACCGCAAAATCCTGTTCAACCAGAAAAGCCGCCGGCCCCGGATGCCCACGAACATGGCGTGCTTTCCGGACAACACGGGTTCGACAATGGTGGTGACCATCTCGCGCGTCAGTCCAAGGATATCCGCATCCAGGAAAAGAACGGCGCGCTGCCCGGCCTCCTCCACCCCTCTCTCCATGGCGCCGGCTTTTCCCTGGTTGCTCGGAAGTCGAATCACCCGCGCCGAAGTCCGCTCCGCCTGCTCGGCCGTCCCATCTGCCGATCCATCGTCCACCACGATTACTTCATCGATGAGCGGATGATTCTCCACCACGCGAATAACGCCGCAAATGGTGCTTGCTTCGTTAAACGCCGGAATCACCGCTGTTGCCAATGCCTTCTGTCCGCCGTCCCGCTTCATATGCTCCGTGTCCTTCCGCTTGATTGACTTTTGTCTCCGCAGACCCTGTCGCCGGACTGCCAGGGCAGCCTTCCACGTTTGGGTGGCTGCGCAAGCGCTATTTTCCGTCTTCGGGGCGCAGGCCAGACACAAAGGTTGCCAACGCAGGCGGAGTTGTGGCCAAATCCCCTCCCACAAGCTCGAAGCAGCATTGAAGATGAAAACCAAATCCTCGACACGCTCCAAGCCGGTCCCAAAGAAAACCAGACGGTCCACTTCCGCAAAAGCGCGACCCCCAGGCGCGATTAAGTTGAAGACCATTCTGGTGCCTCTCGACCTTTCGGATGAATCGAAGAAAGCTCTCCGCTACGCCGCTGCATTCGCCCGGGAGTTCGGCGGCAAACTTCTCCTCGCGCATGTGGTCGAACCGCCGCTCTATCCGGCCGAGCTCGGTTACACGCCCATCGAGTATCCGCGTCTGGAGGGCGCTCTCAGTGAAAGCGCGGCCAGGAAACTCGAACAGATTCGACGTGGAATCGCGGGATCAACACCAGCGGAGGCCGTGGTATTGATTGGGCCGGCATTTCACTCCATCAGCCGCCTGGCCCAGGAAAGGAAAGCGGACCTGATTGTGGTGACGACCCATGGCTATACCGGTTTGAAGCACGTGCTGCTCGGGAGCACCGCCGAGAAAATCGTCCGGCACGCGCCGTGCCCGGTGCTGGTCGTTCGGGAAAAGGAAAGGGAATTCGTTTAGCGACTCGACGGATGGCGCGTTCTTCAGCGCTTCCCGTCATACCATATGGCGCATTCATCCCGGCTCTTCCAGTTCCCGCCGCAGCGGAGGACCGAACGGAGAATAAAGCGAGCGTGGGCCCGGTGGCCATAAAGGCTGACTTTCCGGCCGGAGGTTACAAGCGGATGGCGATGCAGGATAATGATTCGACGGCCCGTTTGCCTGGCCACTCGTTTCAAGCGCTTGCTCAAATCCAGCTCTTCGGAGACAAACAGGTGGAGGTTAAAGCCGCCAATTTTGTGGAAGACTTCGGCTTCGCAGAAGATGAACGACCCGGCCATGTAGCGTTGCGAGCGACTGATGACGTTCCAGAGCCCGAGCGCGGCCCTGGTAAACCGGTCCGCCTCATCAAGGGCAACGGTCGCCCCACCGGCCAGGCATTTGCCCGAGGCGATCTGCTCCGCCACATCGGCAAAAAGCGCCCGGCTCGGACACGAATCCGCATCCACAAAGATGAGCCACTCCCCGCTGGCTGCTGCCGCGCCCCGATTCCGGGCCCGGGCAATCTGATTGATCGGTTCAAACACCACCTTCGCGCCCTGGGC
>CAZCUL010000724.1:0-2526 GCA_964501475.1 uncultured Verrucomicrobiota bacterium
TCTGCTGGAGAACTGCACGGATCTGAAGCGAGACCCGTATATCCAGGGTTATGGCATGCCAAACCTAATCAAGATGCTGGTAGACAGCTAGTGTAAGAGCGCCCCCCTTCAGCCCGCGCTTTGGCTGGTCACGCACGCGCGCTTTTACTGGCTTTTGTTGGCCGAGGGATATCTGGACCGGAAATTGTTTGGCGAGATGCTGCGGAGGATCTGGGCGCTGCCTGTTCCCAGCGGCTAACGCCAAGATTGAGGGTCCAGATTTGATTGCCAAAGCAGGGGGTCGGAAGAAGTGTCTGAGAAACGGCTAGAGGGGAGTAATGGGGGCTCGTCGGACGGCAAAACCGGGCTGTCGGAACGCGCCCGTGGGCTTGCAGCAGGCTTTCCGAGGCAGAAATCAGTTGAGTTGCAGGCGCCAAGGGTGTACCATTGGCGAGCCGGAGCCCAATCCGAAATTCCCGTGTAATGCTGGCGCAGAAGTTCTCGTAATATGGATATAATACCGAAATCCAAACTGACTGGATGAGCATTTCTGAAAACCCCAAGGAGACCCCCATGGCTAGACCCGATGAATCCATCACCTACTTAAAAGATCGTGGATATTGCGTCATTCGCACGCCACGGTCCGGCGTGCAGCCATTGAACACTCTGCTGAAAGCGGGCAAGAAAGACCTGACCCGCCTCGGCCAGCTCGCCAACATCACCGTTCCAGGCGCGAATCCTCTCCCCAAGCTAAGCGTGGACAACGTTGCGCCGGGCGAGATCAACGGTAGGGAGAGCAGTTCCACCAAACTCGAGATTGGCCTGAACATCCTGGGGGGCATCATCGGGGCGCTGGGCGGCAACAAGCTCGCGTTGACGGCGGGCTACAACAAGGCCAAGTCGATGACGTTCACCTTCGCGGGCGTGATGGAGGATCACATCAATCTGGATCTTCTGGACTCGTACCTCAGCACGTCATCGATCAAGCCCGATCAGAAGGCGGTGACCGATGCGCTCATCGACGACGAAGTGTACGTCATAACCTCCTCGATCAAGACCACTAAGTTCACCGTGAATGCCCAGGGAGAAGGCGGGGTCAAGGTCGGCCTGGAGGTGCCGGTGATTAAGGAGGTCGCCAGCGGCAGCCTCAGCGTGGACGTGACCAAGGCGGTCGAAGGAACTGTGACCTATGAAGGAACCACACCGGTGGTCTTCGGGTTCCAGGCGGTCCGCTTGTTTTATGACCAGAACGGCGTGTACACGACGGTGGATCCGCTGGACGCCGGCAAGATGGGCGCGAGGGCAGTGGGCAAGATGGGCGCGAGGGCAGTGCGCAACATCCAGCCGACGCTACTCGAGCTGGACCAGGGTGCGTTCTTCCGGCTGGCGGACGCGGAGGATCAGGCAGCCGGTGCGGGCCGCTGATCCAGGAAGGTCATGGCGAACTGGGCTCTAGTGGTGGGCGTGGACAACTACGACACGCCTGCGATGCGGCTAAAGGGCGCGGTTCGGGACGCCTTGGGGATGTACGCATGGCTTGACCGATCCGATCAGGCCGGTGGTGGACCCGGCCCGCGTCACCGTCCTACTAAGCCGTACCGCCACGAGCCCAGCCGCGCCGGTCGGACTGAACCCCGACCCAGCGACGAGGGGGAACATCGTCACCGCAGTGAGAGACCTTGCGGCGAAAGCGGTCGGGCCCGGCGACCGGCTCTTCGTGCGCTTCTCGGGCCACGGCCTCAAGGTCGCTACGCCGCCGGAGCGAACGGCCCCAACATCAATCCCGTAGTTTCAACAACTTACAAGCCACGGGCGCAAACAAACCAATCCAGGGTGTCCCCCTAACTCCCCCTGATAACTCTTTGAGCCCTCTTGTCGAATCCGCGGAAATCTGTGCAATTGGCGGATCAGCCCTATCCTGGCCCGCCGTCAGGGCGCGCCATCACCAAGCGATACGAAACAAACCCACCGCCGCCATTCAGAGCGCCGTCCAGGTCGGCATCCTGAAACCCGACAACCGGCCGAACCAAACGAACCCACCGGCCGCCCGACTCCCCTATCCGGCGCAGCAGCTCAACGAATCATCGGCTCAACGGATAAACGGCTCAACCAGCCAAGCAGCCCCAGCCAATCACAAGCCCCGCAAATATTTTTGAGCCCGCGCCCACAACAACTTACCGCCCATCGCCACCAAACCACCCCAAAAAACTTGACCCGCCATGCTACTCTCCAGCCAAGGCCGGTAAGGATTGTTCATCCAACCAACCCGCCGCGCCTGGCCAGGACAGTTCGAGGTTGCTCTTCGCGTGAGCATCCCCCGCGGACCCGTTTCGCGCCCGATGCCATGCCGGCGTAGTCCGCCCGCATCATCGCATCGAGCCCGAAATCGGCCGCTCAACGCCACCTCACGTTCTGTTGAGGTGGTCCCCTGAGGTCAAACAGCAGAACAAAGCTGAGGCGCCTCAGCGCTTTCTTCGGACCGTTCTTTGAAAACCAAAAAACCAGGCAGCCCAATCAGCGGAGCCGCGCGCGCGTGTGAATAAGCGG
>CAZCUL010000725.1:0-8609 GCA_964501475.1 uncultured Verrucomicrobiota bacterium
TCGAGCAGGCGATCAAAGCCCAGGAAAGGGAGATCGAGATCATGCTCCAACCGGTCAAGCTGCGCGCTCCCATCGGCGGCTACGTCAGCGTCGTCTTTAAACGCCCCGGCGAGAAAGTCGTGACGGGCGAACCCATTGTGACCATCAGCGCGGGGGAAGCGGAGCGAATTGTCGGCTACCTGCGTCCGCCCATCAGCACATTTCCCACGACCAACGACATGGTGAAAATCCGCACCCGGTCACAACCGCCCAAGGAAGCCACCGCGCCCATCCTCCGGGTCGGCGCCCAGGTCGAGCTGATCGCTCCGGGCCTATTCTCTTCCGACGCAAATCGCATCGAGTACGGGCTGCCCATTCTGGTCGCCTTGCCGCCCGGAATGAACGTCGTGCCCGGCGAATTCGTCGATCTTTCGATCCAACCGGTCAAAAGGTAAGGCAGCCAATTATCTCGGCTTCGCCTCCCAGGCCGCGAGAATCTCATCCAGCAGCGCTCTCTTCTCCTCGTCCGCGTTTGCCCGCGTCTGCTTGAGACGGCGGACCGCGGCAGCGTCGGGCCGATGATTCAGCAATATGTTCCGGGCGGTTTGCCGGACCGAATTCGCCTCGTGATTCAGCGCGTCCACAGCGTCAGAAGGAAATGGAGCCGAATCGGTTTTGGCGAGACCGAGCAAGGCGGCGCAGAGGACGTGTTCGCGGCGGGCATTCCGGTGAAGGGTCGAGTAAACATGAAACGCGCTTTCGCGATCGCCCGCACCGAGACGATGTTCGGCCCATCGCAACCAGGCGAGCGCCAGTCGTTCGCGCCGCAGAACCGGCATCGTTTCGAATTCAGGCCGCTTCATTTCCTCGTCCGGACCCGAGCCCAAATGGCTTAAACCCTCGTATGCCGCAAGGCTGACATCCGAGTCGCCGCGCTCGATGATTTTCAACAGTCCGTCATGGGCGGCGGGCGTTGCCTTCTGGCCGATGGAATGGATCAGTTGCAGCCGGAAATCTCCTTCGGCCCCGGCTTGTGCATCAAGCAGCGCTGCTCCTGCCGTCTCCCCCGGGATGCGCTCGAGCGCCATGCGTGCGTCGTCACGCACCTCGGCATCGCCAAGCAATGCTGCGATCCGGGAAACGACTTCGTCTCCGCCCGCCAACGAAACGAGATGCAATGCTTCCGTCCGCACCCGCCTGGGCCGGTCGGGCGTGGTCAGCTTGAGCAATGCCGCGGCAATTTCCGCCGGCCGGCTTTCCGCATCGGGAAGAGCGCTGCGAAGAGTGATGTTGCGCAGCGCCTGGAGGGCGGCCACAGCCATGGGTTGATTCGTCGATCCGGCCATGTCACCCAGGGGGAGAACGGCCCGGGCCCCGATTCGATGCGCTTGAGCCGCTGCGATCCGGCGGCCTTCCGGGTCGTCGGCCGCCAATTTGCCCAGAAACTGCCGGATTTCAGTGGGCGTAATGGCGGCGCTCGCCGAAATGCAAAACTCGAGGCCGAGGCCAAGCCCTGCCAAAGACAGAAGCGATTTCTTGAGTTGTTTCATAAGGTCAGGGTTTCCCCCGGTGGGAGGAGAAGCGCATGCAAATCCCCTCTAAAGGTGCCATTGGCCGCGGCCGGGGTTGCTGAGAAGGAGGTTGGCCTGGGCGTCATTGACAAAGCGTTCACGTCGGGAATCCCAAGTCAGCTTGCGGCCGAGGCGGTAGGATAAGTTTCCCAGAATGCACAGGCTTGCCACCCGATGGCCGGCCTCCACGTCCATGATGGGCCGGTTCCGCGAACGAATGCATTCGAGCCAATTCGCGATGTGATCGGCACTGCGGTAAATCTGCGGCCCGCGGGCGGGAGCCTGAAACTGCTTCGCCTTATCTTCCACATGGCAGTGGCCATCGCCGCCTTCCACATAAAGCGTGTCCCTTTCGCCCCAATACCTGGCGCCGTATTTGTGTTGTCCGGCTGGTTCGCCGGGCTGGCTCCAGACCAGAGTCCAATCCGGATTCCCAAATTGGTAGGTCACCTCCATGCGCGTGGGGCAATCGTAGAGGCCTGCCGCCGGCGCGGTCCCGGTTGCTTCCACGGTCACCGGCCCTTTTTCGTCGGCGTCCAAAAACCAAAACGCCAAACTGAAAATGTGCGCGCCGCGATCCCGAATGACGCCACCCCCGAAGTCCAGAAAGTAACGAAAAGTTCGATGCGCCCGCGCTGGATTGTAGGGGACCCAACGCGCCGGCCCGAGCCACATGTCCCAATCCAATTCCGCCGGAGGATCGCTGTCCGGCTCGAAGCCTCCCTCAGGGTTCATGGGATGCCAGCAGGTGACCTTTGACACTCTGCCGAGCTGGCCGTTCCGAATGAATTGGCAGGCCGCATAGGCATCCGGATGGGAGCGGCCCTGGGAACCGATTTGCACCACCCGGCCGTAGCGTCGGGCGGTGTTTACCATGGCGCGCCCTTCGGCAATCGTTTTGGCGGCGGGCTTCTCGCAATAAACATCCTTGCCCGCTTCACAGGCGTGAATGGTCATGAGGGCATGCCAATGATCGGGTGTGGCGATCACCACCGCATCGACGTCACGGTCTTCAAGCAATTCCCTGTAATCGGCGTATTGCCTGACCGGCCGGGCCACTCTTTTCGCGGCGGCGGCGAGATGATTGCGGTCTGCGTCGCAAACTGCGCCCGCCTGTTCTTTAAACTGATTCAGCAAACCGATCCCCCTTCCGCCTGTGCCAATGTGACCGGTGACGATTCGATCATTCGCGCCGGGCCGCCCGGGAGCGGCCAGCACGCCGGATGGAATGAAATAAGGCAGCGCCACTCCCGCCGCCGCGGTTGCGCCCGTTTGGAGAAATCGCCGCCGCGAGATCGGAGAAGGCCCTTCGGGAGCGGCTGGTTTTGGGAATGAATTCTTTCGTTTCATGTCAAATGGCACGCTCGCTGGACGGGGACCTGTCCGCCGCTGCGGACAGGGAACGTCGGCGGTCCGGGGAAAGAGAAAAGGCCGTGGTTACTTTTCGACCTTGCCGGCCGTTTCGGCTGATTCCTTCTTTTCGAACTTGAGCGCTGCCGAATTAATGCAGTAGCGCAATCCGGTCGGTTCCGGGCCATCCTCGAAAACGTGCCCGAGATGGGCGTTGCAGCGGCCGCAGACCACCTCAGTCCGGCGCATAAAGAAGCCATTGTCTTCCTCGGTCTGGACATTCTCGGCAGCAACCGGCTTCCAGAAACTTGGCCAACCGGTGCCGGAATCGTATTTGGTGTCCGAGCCGAAAAGCGGCTGACCGCAGCAAACACACTGGTAGAGGCCTTTTTCCTTGTTGTCCCAGTATTGGCCCGTAAAGGCGCGTTCGGTGCCCTTCTTGCGCGTAATGCGATACTGCTCGGGCGTCAGCATCTTCTGCCATTCGGCATCCGTCTTTACGATTTTGTTGGTCTGCGTCATAGGCTTCTGCTCCGGGTTGTTCGACTTCGAGACTGCCGCGGATGCCGCGTCGTCCTGCGCCGCGGCTTCTGAAGAGGAGGAACGGCAGGAAACCGCCAGCGTCCCGGCCGTCAGGACTGCAGCGAGTAAAACAATGCGCTTTTTCATTGCGGAAAATCTAGCATGAAAAAACGGAATCTCACGCCCTTTCTCAGGGTTAACATGGTTTTGCGCCCGGGGCTCCAGCCAGCCGCCCCATGCAGCCCGGGAACGAGGAGGAAAAGCCCCGCACTCGGGCTTCGTCACCCGCCAATACAACTCATCGAGCGAGAAGGCGCCACAAAATCCGGTTTACCAATGCGATGCCCCGGCTCCTTTTCCCAGGCCAGCTTTCGCAATTCGTCCTTCAATTCAACGTCGCTCGCTCCAGCCCGCAAGGGTTCCAACAAGTCGTGTTCCTGGACGCTGAAAAGGCAGGTCCGGATTTTGCCATCAGCCGTCAAACGCAGCCGGTCGCAATGGCCGCAAAAGGGTTCGCTCACCGGCGCGATGACGCCGATCTCGCCCGCCCCATCCGCAAAAGCCCAACGGCGGGCCGTTTCGGAGGCGCTTCGGGCGGTGGCAGGTTGCAAGCTGTATCGGTCCTGCAGGCGCGCCAGGATCTCGCGGCCGGGCACAACGAACTCCTTCTGCCAGGCCCGCGCCGAATCCAGCGGCATGAACTCGATAAACCGCATGCTCAGGTTTTGAGTCCGTCCAAATTCCGCCAACGCCTCGAGTTCGTGGTCGTTAATGCCCCGGATAATGACGGCGTTCACCTTGACCGGGTTCAGGCCGAGGGACTGAGCCTCGCGAATGCTGGCAAGCACCTCTTCGAGGCCGTCGCGCCCGGTCATTTTCCTGAAGTTTTCGCGGTCCAGCGAATCGAGGCTGAAACTAACACGACGCAGGCCGGCGTCCCGCAACGCCCGCGCTTTCTGGAGAAAGAGAAAGCCATTCGTGGTCATGGCCAGATCGGCGATGCCTTCAATTCGAGCCAGGCTGGCCACGAGCTTTTCCACATCGCGGCGCAAAAGCGGCTCGCCGCCGGTCAAACGTATTTTGCGAATGCCCAGTTCGACGGCCAGGCGGACCAGCCGTTCGATCTCTTCAAAGGAAAGGATGCGGGACCTGGGCTGCCACTGCCGAACGATGGGCCGGTTCGAGGCGTCGTTCCCGGTCCAGCGACGACGATAAAAATCTGCCGCCGCCTCCGTTTCGGGCAGGCAATAGAGACAACGAAAGTTACAGCGGTCGGTGATGCTTACCCGCAGGTCGCGCAGAATGCGGCCATGCGAATCGACAAGCAGATTGGCCTGGATCATTTCTGATCAGGATTCTCGGGAGGTTGGTTCGTCGGCGAAACGACCGTGGCGTCGCCATCCTGCCGCAACTCGACGTTCAATGGGTAGTTGGTTCGCGTGGTGCCGGCGGCAATCCCTTCCATTAAGATCTCCGCGCCTCTTCTGGTCTGTCCGCCGTAAATACCCTGCCGAATCCACTCGAGGCGCCGGGCAATGGAAAGCTCATCTTTCAACTTCGACACCTGCGAGCGCAAGACGGCCAGATCGTTGAATTGGCGTTCCAATTCCGCCTTTTCGGCCTGGAGACGTCTCAATTCGCCGAGCAGAAACTCGCGATCACCCTCCGACGCGGACAGCTTGGCCTCCGTCTCGGCAATTTGCTGGTTCAATTTCGAAAGCGAAGAGTTCAAATCGTTGATTTTTCCGGTCAAATCTTCGCCCTGGGCAGTGAGTTGATTGATGCGTTGGTCGCGTTTGGCCATTTCGGTTTGGGCCTCTTCCTGGGCGGCCTTGGCTTCAGTCCGGGTCTCTTCCAACTTGCGGGAGACCTGCACGAAATTGTTGGAATAGGTGATCAACTCCTGGTTGATCCGCGCCAGGTTGGTTTTGATCTGCATGTTGTCCCGCTCCTGGTCGTCAAGCCGGGTCCGGGATTCTTCAACCTGATTGGACAGGGTGACGATTTGTTCCCGCTGATCTTGCTCGGTCTTGACGGCGTGGTTGTGCCGAAGGAGCAACGCAACACCCAGGCCCACAGCACCCAGGATCAAAATGACAATGGCAGCCTTCATACGCTTCGTAATACTGGCGGTTAACGGTGTAAATGGCAAGCGCGACATCCGGAGACCCAGGGCGTGACATTCCGGGTCGAGAAATTCCGCCGATCAATTGGCCTGTGTTGCCGCAGTTGCCACCAGCCGCAACTCGAAGCAGGACAGTCGCCAACCCGCTCCATTCCCGGTGGACAAAGCGGATTCATCTGCTTACAGTCCGGGCATTGATCCTGGCGAGCTTCACACCCATGAAACGCCCATCCACTCCGTCCCGTTTTTCGAATAACCGAGCGGAGCGCCTTTTTCGGAACTGCAGGAGCATGCTTGGGAGTCTGGCAGCCATTTGTTTCGCTGCTTCGGCCTGCGCGCAAGACTCCTTCGTCAATTTCGAAGGCAAGCAGGTTCAACCGGTCCGCCTCTCGCCCGACGGTTCGAGACTCTTCGCCGTCAACACGCCCGATGCGCGCTTGTCCGTTTTCGATCTGTCCGATCCCTCGAATCCGATTTTGATCGCGGAAATTCCCGTCGGCATCGAACCCGTCTCGGTCAATCCGCTCTCGAACGACGAAGCATGGGTGGTGAACGAAGTCTCGGACAGCGTCAGCGTCGTCTCGGTTTCGCGGCACATGGTCACAGACACACTCTATGTGAAGGATGAGCCCGCTGATGTGGTCTTCGCCGGAGGCAAAGCATTCGTGACAGCAGCGCGGCGGAATGAAATCCATGTCTTCGACGTCATCAGCCACGCGCGGCTCGCGGTGATCCCGGTGTTTGGGGAGAATCCGCGCGCGTTGGCCGCGACTGCGGACGGCCTGAAAGTGTTTGCAGCGTTTGCGCTCTCGGGCAATCGCACCACAATCATTCCGCCGGAAGAAGCGCCGCCACAGCCGACGCCAACGAACCCGGCTCTGCCGCCTCCGCCGCAAGTGAGCCTGATCGTGGATGCGACCGATTCGGCCTGGTCGAGCGTGATCCGTTACACGATGCCGGACAACGACGTGGTGGAAATCGACGCGCAGTCTTTGACTGTAAGCCGCTATTTCTCCCGTGTCGGCACGGTGAACCTGGGCATAGCCGTGCGCCCGGGCACGGACGAGCCTTACGTGGCCAATACGGACGCCCGCAATCTTGTCCGGTTCGAACCCAATGTCCGCGGCCATATCGTCGAGAATCGGATTTCCCGCATTTCCCCCGCCGCGGGAGAGATCGCGCATTTCGACCTGAATCCGGGCATCGATTACGACCTTCTGCCAAACCACGCGGCGCAAAGCAACGCTCTGGCCCAGCCGACAGGGATCGCCTTTGCAGAGGATGGGAACACGCTTTTTGTCGCGGCCTTTGGCACAGATCGAATTGCAAAGCTTGATGCCGATGGAAACGTTCTCGCTCGAATCGACGTGGGCCCGGCGACCGGTGCGGAAGCGGAGCCGCGCCGCAAACGGGGTCCGCGCGGCCTGGCCTTGGGAAGCGCGGACAGGTTGTACGTGCTCAATCGCATCGCGAACACCCTGTCGGTGGTGGACACGACCAATAATGCGGTCCTGCGCGAGATTCCGGCAGGCAGCTACGATCCCACGCCGGCGGCCATTCGGGAAGGGCGTGGTTTTCTTTACGACGCGAAGCTTTCGGGGAACGGGACCGCTTCCTGCGCGGCGTGCCATGTGGACGCGGAAATGGACATGCTGGCGTGGGATTTGGGCGACCCGGACGGTCAGATGCAGAACAACCGCGTTCAACTCACCGTTTTCCTGCCATCGGCGCCGAGCAGTTTTCATCCGATGAAAGGGCCGATGACAACTCAAACCTTGAGAGGGCTGCGCGGCCTCGAACCGTTTCATTGGCGGGGCGACCGGACCAACTTTCTCCATTTCAACGGCGCCTTTCCGAGCTTGATGGGCGGAGACCTGTTGAGCGACGCGGACATGCGCGCCTATCGCGATTTCATTCACACCATCGTTTTCCAACCCAACCCGAATCAGAATCTGGACCGGACCCTGCCCACGAGCTTCCGCGGCGCGAATGCCGCGGCCGGCCGGAACACCTTTTTCAACGAGCAATATCAGCCTGGCCTATCCTGCACCACCTGCCACACCGGGCCGCCGGGACCGGGCTCGGACCGGTTGATCAATCCGCGGCAGGCGCTCCAGGAATCGCAGGATTTCAAGGTGCCGCAGTTGCGCGCCACTTATCAAAAGATGAATTTCAACAGTGCGCCGGGCGCTGAAAGCGTTGGCGGGTTCGGCTTCGTCCATGACGGGATTGATTCCACCATTTTCGGATTTCTTTCCCGGCCTGTTTTCGGAGTCTTCGCCAACGACACGGTGCGCAAGCGCAATCTGGAGGCGTTCGTTCAATGCTTCGACACCGGCATGGCCCCGGCGGTCGGTTATGCCCGCACAGTTACAAGCTCGAACGTCGCGGCTGCCGATCTCGAGAGCGATTGGCTTCTGCTGGAAAACCAGGCCGCGGCGGGAAATATCGACCTCATTGCCAGAGGCACCGTGGACGGCAAGCTGCGTGGCCTGCTCTATCGGCCGGCCCCGGGCAATTACCGGTCGGACCGCACCGGCGCGGGCCCTTTCTCCAAAGCGCAACTGCGCGCCAGCATCCAGGCTGGCGACACACTGACGATCATGGGCGTGCCTCCCGGTTCGGGCGAAAGGATGGGCATCGACCGGAATCAGGACGGTCTGCTCGATGGCGATGTGCCGGCGCCGTTGCTGACAATCGAGAGGCGTTCGGCCTCGGCGGTAATTTCGTGGCCAACGAACGCCAGCGGATTTGTCCTGGAAAACACGCGGGCGTTGCCTCCGTCCCATTGGGTTCCCGATACCAGCCAGCGCGGCATTAGCGGAAATCGCTTCAGCGTCACCAACAGCCTTTCCTCGAGCAACGCCTTCTTCCGTCTGCGCGGGCTATAAAACCTCGCCTCCTCCGGCGCGCATTTCGCCGGGCATTCAAATCCGGACGGGTTTGCGGGCACAGTTTTTACAAACTGAATCCCGCCCTTTTGGAGTATTTCGGCGAAGGAGTCGTCGAATCAGGATATGAAACGTTTGCTTTCATTTTCGCTCATCCTGGCCGCGATGGTT
>CAZCUL010000726.1:0-2973 GCA_964501475.1 uncultured Verrucomicrobiota bacterium
AAGCGGGTTCGCGACCGCTTCCAGTGTCCCGTTCGCCACTGCAAAAATAAACGTGCCCCAGTAAAGGAAGTTATAGGCAACCTCCTGCGTCTGCCCGGGCGAGGCCGCAAACGTAACCACCGCCGACAGGACGTGAAAGACAAAGGCGGCTATCACCAGTTTCCCATAGCCGATCTTATCAACGATCACTCCCCCGATGATGATGCCGAAGCAAAAGCCTGTAAATCCTGCCCCATTAATAGCTCCCAACTGCGCGCCGGTAAACCCAAACTGGGCTCCCCAATTCGCCAGAATACCACCCCGAATGCCGAAACCCACCCCCGCCGCCAGAATGGCCATGAATCCGGCCCAAAGAAGCCGCTTTGCATTTGGGGCGATCGCTTCGTTGCTAACCTGTACGTTGCTCATAGTCGTTGTTCATTGTTTATAAACCGCTAAAGCGAAAAGGCCGGCAGCTTCACGATCTGCCCGCCTTTCAACGCGGATTCGTGCGCGCACAAGCCGGTGCAGGTCCAGTTGGCCGATTGTTTGGCGTTTGGAAACGGATCGCGATCCTCCACCAACGCCATCACGAATTCATGGACAAGATGCGGATGGGAGCCTCCATGCCCGGCCCCTTGCGTGAAGCTCAAATGAGTCTTCTTCCCCAGGTCATAAACGCCCTTGGTGGTGAACTGTTGGATGCCTTTCGGAAGGCGCTTGGCGTAATCAGACGCGTTGACCGGCTTGGGAATCTTCGGTTCCGGCAGCTTGGCCGTGTGCATGACCAGCGGCTCATGCTCGACCAGCGGCCATTCCACCGAAGCTTTTGAACCGTAAACATCGATGCTCTCGCGGTATTGCCGGGCGGTATCGAATAGGCTGCGAATGATCCGCGCCACCACGTCGGTGTCTGCAAACTTGATGTGCGCGGTTTCGACGGCGAAAGGGCTGTTGTATTTTTTGACGAGTTCCTTGCGGATTTGGCCGCTGCCGAAGCAGCTCACGTATTCGGCCGGCTTTCCGACGAGTCCCGCGACTGGTCCGACGCAGTGCGTGGCATACCACATGGGCGGCAGGCCCGGCCAGTAGTTTGGCCAGCCGTCCATATCCTGCTGATGGCTGGCTTGCACGAACTGGAGACGCCCCAGCTTGCCGGTGTCGAGCAGTTCCTTCATGAAAAGATACTCGCGCGCATAAACCACCGTCTCGGCCATTATGTATTTCAGGCCGGTCTTTTTCTGAAGCTCGACGATCCTTTTGCAATCCGCGATGGTGGTTGCCATGGGGACGGTGCAGGCCACATGCTTTCCCGCTTTGAGCGCCTCGATGGACATCCAGCCATGGTCGGGGATGGGCGAATTGATGTGGACCGCATCAATCTTGGGGTCCTTCAAGAGCTTGCGATAATCGCTGTAGCGCGCCTCCACGCCAAAGGCGTCCCCAATGGTATCCAGCTTCTGCTGATCCCGCTGGCAGATGGCGTACAGGTTGGCCTGAGGATGGCGTTGGTAGATGGGTATGAACTCGGCTCCAAAGCCAAGACCGATGATAGCGATATTCGGCTTTCCACTGCTCATTGTTCCGTCCCGATTTGCCTTTGCGCCTGTGCGTGCACACAGGTTGTGCGTCAAAAGCGGTTCGCAATGCGCCGAATACAACGTTTCTGATGCGAAACTGTCAACGGGAAAGTTCCTCTCGTTCCTCTCGCCGGGATTTACTCGAGATTTGCCGGCCGAATGACAGAAGGTCGGGGAAGGGTGATTCCCGGTTTCGGCGGCACATTCCAGGTCTGCTGAGGCAGATTTGAAGTTGCCGGATAGTAACCGGTGCAGTTAAGTCAGGCTTCATGTCAAAGACCAATTTTCTGGCCCTTTGGGGGTTCCGCGGACGCGCGAGCCGGGCCCACCGCCGTCCGGCCAGGGATGTCCAGCCCGCTTGCGAAAGATGACTTGAAGTGCGGTTTTCTGTCGTCACCCCAAGTTTTCAAAGTCTCCCCTGGCTTAAGCTCTGCGTCGCTTCCGTGGCCGACCAGGACTTGGAGGTCGAGCATATCGTCCAGGATGGCTGTTCGGACGACGGCACGGCAGAGTGGCTGGCGCGGAACGAGCGCGTCAACAGCCATGTCGAGAACGACCGGGGAATGTACGATGCGATCAACAAGGGTTTGAAGCGCGCCCACGGCGATATCCTTGCCTATCTCAATTGCGACGAGCAGTACCTCCCCGGCGCCCTGGTCGCCGTGCGGGATTACTTCGAAGCCCATCCCGGGCTGGAGGTCGTTTTCGCAGATGCTATTGCGGTCAACAGGGAGGGGGAATACTTATGGCACCGCAAGGCGTTGGTTCCGCTCGAACTCCATAGTTCCGTTTACCCGTTGTCGGTATTGACATGCGCCACATTCTTTCGCCGAAGCATCGTGGAAAGGGGGTTTATATTTGATCCCGCCTGGCGGATTTGCGGGGATAGTGTCTGGATATTGAGCTTGATCCGGGCCGGGGTGCGAATGGGTGTGTTGCGTCGCTTCACCTCCGTGTTCACCCATACCGGGTCGAACTTAAGTCTGGATCCGAAGGCTCGCGTTGAGGGGGCTCGATTACGAGCGACCGCACCATGGTTCGCGCGAGCATTTGGGCCATTGATCCTGGCGCACCACCGCCTTCGCCGCCTTTTCGGCGGAGTGTATTATCAAAAGCCATTCACCTACCGGCTCTATACCCATGCCCGGCCCGATAAGCGCGTCACCAAATCGGCCGACCATCCGACCTTTCGCTGGAAGTGGTGATGGAAGCAGCGATCCGTTCCGCCCGGCTCCGGCCTCCGCATCCATTTTGTGGGAGACAAGGTTACGAGACTCATTCTTGGGCCATGTTCGCCGGCGCTGTAATGCGGAACCAGTGTCAGAGTTTCCTGAGGTCGTTCCTCCTACAGATTGAAGGTGTTCGAAGCCTCCGCTGCGCGGCTATGCCAAGTTTGATGTATTGGGCTGCAAAA
>CAZCUL010000727.1:0-8842 GCA_964501475.1 uncultured Verrucomicrobiota bacterium
TTGTGAGGTTGTGTCCGCCCACGCCCGCATCAATGATCTCCTCCCGCAGATAACCCTTTTGTGGATCCGCGGGATCATCGTAGTAAGCGAATCGATCGCGGCGTCGGAACGAACCCGCCGAAGCTTCCCCGCCTTGTTCGACTCCTGCATTCGGCGGCCCAAGCCTGGCGGTCATTTGCCCGAATTCGTTGTATTCGTAATCTGTGCCAATGACCCGCAATGCCGCATCGCCTGCGTCCAAAAGACGGCCGGAATGAATTACGTTTCCCCTGGCATCGTATTGAAACGATGCGACGCTTCCCCCAGGAGAAATGATGCGGGTGGGAAATATTCGGTGGCCGATGGTCTCACGAGACATCTCGCTGGCATCGAAGATATCCCGCACCGCCGGCACGACTCCGTCCGAGCCGAAACGCGGATCATGCTCGAAACGCGTCGTCAGAATGTCGGGGGCCCCGTCGCCGTCGGTATCGCAACAGCTCCGCGCGCGCATCACCTCGAGGTTTCCGCGCATGCGCGGCGGTGTGTGTGGATCGACATCCGAGGCGTAAATCAGCTCCATTCCATTTCCCCGAGGCCGAACGTTTCGGGTCAGCAACGAATCGCGGTTCCATTCGAATCGGCTTTCGAAGAAGTCCGGATCGCCGGGCCGCAGTTTTCCAGTGGGGCGATTTTCCGCATCGGTAGTCGGTTGATCCGGAAGCGCGCGGCCTGTGAATGCGCGCTCTTGCACAAGGCGATTCAGCGAGTCGTAGGAATATTCCATCACGTTCCCGACGCCGTCGTTTACAACCGCTTTCACCACCGCGAACTGATTTGCCGGGGAGGGCGTTTGGGGAATGCGCTCGAGATCCGTCTTGCCGCCGCCACGGAGCACAAATTCCACGGTATCGAAGTTGATATCTGCCGGATCTTCAACGGCGTGGTAGCGGATTTCCAGCCATGTCTGCGACCTGGCGTCCGTAATCGAGAGTAGATTGTGGTTCAGGCGATCATCCGGAAAGCTGTGGGTGTAGTTGTAGCTGGTGAATTTGCCGTTCGGAAAGTCGTTGCCATTCGGCGTGCTGTTCACCAAAGGGAGGCGAACTGACGCCAGATCGCCGGGCGAACCGCGGGGATCCAATATTCCGTAGTAACTGTAAACGATCTGCCGTCCTGCGAAGTCTGTCAGAACCACAATGCGATCGTTGCGATCATATTGAAGCGTGAGATCGCGGCCCAAAGTATCCGTGATCCGCTCCAAACGACCCGCGGTGTCGTAACTGAAACCAAGCGCATTGCCATTGCGGTCAGCGACGCGGCGAATCTTTCCGCTTTCGGACCCGGCGGCATTCAGAGCATGAAAGTTCCAAACACCGCCGCCCGCAAAGGTCAGATGGAATTCTCCAGTGGCCGGGTCAATGGAGCCTTCCGAGAAGAGTTCGTCCCGTGCAAACGTGCCGTTGGGTTGACGAAAGAAAAGATCGCGCCGTCCTGTGCCGTCATAAACCGCCACGTCCTGGCCGACTTGCTCGGCGTAAATGTTGTAAGAATGATCCCAGTTTTCGCCCATGGGGGTGGATCGTCCGGTCCGTGAACGGTAAGAGCGCGCCCACACAAAATCGAAGCCCCGTCCGGGGATTCGCAAATCCACAGCCACCAGGGCAAACTCCCCCGAGAAGGGCCGGACACCGTGGCGATGTCCCCACCATTGTCCCGCCCAGGGACGCGGAGTACCTTCGCCGATCAAACCCATCGCGGCCACACCGGGGCATTTCCCCCACCAGCCCATGCTGTAACCCGACGGATTGGCCGGAGGAATTTCCGGAGCTTCGTAAAGACGTTGAGCGACGCCGTTCAAATGGGTCTGGCTGGAGACATCGAGAATCTTGGGCGCCCTGGCAATTACTTCACCCCGCTCGTTCAACCACTCGATGTCGTGCGCTCCTTCAGGCAGGGCCGGCAAACGGATTTCCAGGATCGCACCGTCGCCCGTTCCTGGCGCCTCCGCTCCGGCAATGCGGGCCGTGCCATTGCTCCCCAGGCATTGCCCGATGATAAACAGTGTTTGTCCGCCTTCAGGCAAAACGATGGCCGGCTCGACGCGAAAAATCTCCGGCTGAGGCGACTGCAACTGGAAAAACTTCGACTCATCCAAAGGAGTGCCGCTGAAGAGGAACCGGCCGCGATCATTCGCAGGTTTGACAATATCGATCACTCGCCACGCCGCATTGTTACCGAGGCGATCTCTCGCCTGCACTTTGTAGAGCGCATTGGAAACAGCGTCCCACTCGATGACAAAGGTCTGCCTCCCTCCCTCGTCCGGAGTGCTCGTGTGAATCCGAACCTCCGTTTCCGGCGCCGCGCCTCGCAGCCAAAGGGAAAATCCAAGAATGAGGCTGCCGAGAAACATTTCGGAAAGCCGGCGCTTTCCGCAGAACCCCTTGGTTCGGAGAAGAGTTAAAACCATAGAACTGCTTCTGACTGTGACTTTGCCGTCTAAGACGATGCAGACCTCTACAGCGTGTGGGAACGGCTGGATTGTTACGCTTGAGATATCACGGAAAGCGGCAATTCTCAAGTAAAGTGTAAAGCAGCCTTGCATTCGGTCTGGACGCGTCCACAACGAAACCATCGCTGTCGCCATCGCGCCCGAAGGCAATAATCCGCCGCTACGGATCATTACCGGAAGGAAGACAACGGCCAAGGACCGTGGTTTCGGTTGCGGCTTGGCCACCTCTACAAGTCCAACTCAATGTCCACACCATGCGTCCTTTTCCAGGTTCGTTCGTCTCTACTGATGAAAGCGGCTCTGCGGAAACGCCGAGACGGCGGAGCACAACGAAAACGAACAAAAACGAATTGAACTATGAGAACACATAATCTGGAATCGGACTCTGTCAGACGTTCGGTGCGGGAACACTACGGGCAGGTCGCCGCGCGCGGCGGAGGCTGCGGTTGCGCGCCGACGTGTTGCAGCACCACGGAGCGAGCGCCGGCCCATGAGCGCACCGCCAACGCAGTTGCGGAATCGCTTGGCTACTCCGCTGAGCAAACCCAGGCAGTACCGGAAGGCGCCAACCTCGGACTTGGCTGCGGCAACCCGCTCGCCATCGCTTCGCTCAAGCCGGGGCAAACCGTGCTCGACTTGGGAAGCGGTGCGGGTTTCGACGTTTTCCTCGCGGCGAAGTCGGTCGGGCCGACGGGCCTCGCTATCGGCGTGGACATGACGCCGGAGATGGTGGGCAAAGCGCGCCACGCCACGGCCCGGGGCAATTACACCAACATCGAGTTTCGTCTTGGCGAAATCGAGAACCTGCCGGTCGCCGACGGCTCCGTTGATGTCATTATTTCCAATTGCGTCATTAATCTTTCGCCTGACAAGGGCCGGGTATTTCGCGAGGCGTTTCGGGTGTTGAAGCCGGGCGGACGGCTCGCCATCTCCGACATCCTCGCCACGGCACCCATGCCAAAGGGTGTTCGGGAGGACTTGGAGCTTTACGCGGGTTGCGTGGCGGGCGCATCGCTGATTGACGACGTGAAAAAGAGTCTGCGGGCTGCGGGCTTCGCCAACATCCGCGTTGAGCCAAAGCCGCAGAGCCGCGAGTTTATACGGGAATGGTTCCCCGGTCGCGGTATTGAGGATTACGTTGTCTCCGCGACCATCGAAGCGGTAAAAGGATGACAGCTTTGATGACTCCGACGCTCGAAAACATCTGGCACGAATTCGCCCTGAAGCTGCGTCAGTTCATCCGCGCGCGGGTGTCTGACCCGGCGACGGCGGAGGACATCTTGCAGGACGTGTTCGTGAAGATTCAGGGCCGGCTCCACACGCTGGAAGACCCGGCGAAGCTCCAAGGCTGGCTCTATCTCATCACGCGCAACACCATTATCGACCACTATCGCGCGCGCAAGGAAACGACCGGGGTGCCGGAATCGCTGCCGGTCGAACCGCCGGAAAACGACCTGGAGATGGAGGAATTGAAGGCCGCGTTTCGCCGGATGCTTTACAGCCTGCCGGAGCCGTATCGTGACGCGCTCGTGCTCACGGAGTTTGAAGGACTCACGCAGAAGGAACTGGCCGAACGGCTCGGCATCTCCCTGTCCGGCGCGAAGTCCCGTGTGCAGCGTGGCCGCGAGCAGTTGAAGGGTATGTTGTTCGACTGCTGCCGGTTTGAGTTCGACCGGCGCGGACGGGTGATTGATTGCCGGCCGCGCGCAGAGGGAAGCTGCCATGAGTGTTCGTAGAAGGACAGTATGGCCTCGGAGACAATTACCATAGCGCGCGCCGAGCTCACCGCCGATGCCAGCCGCGCACTCATCGACTCCTTGAACGCCGAACTCCGGGACGTTTATTCCGAGCCCGGAGCGACGCACTTTCGCCTGGATCCCGAGGAAGTAACCGGTGGGCGCGGCGCCTTCCTCATCATCTATCAGGAGGGAACTCCCGTGGGCTGCGGCGCCCTGCGCCTCCTCGATGCCGAAACGGCCGAAATCAAGCGAATGTATGTGTCTCCCCCTGTGCGCGGGAGAGGTCTGGGGCGACGCCTCGTGGCTGCTCTCGAAGCCGAGGCTCGGGCATTGGGCGTTCGGAGACTGGTCCTTGAAACCGGCATCTGGCAGGCGGCCGCCCTCGCGCTCTACCGAGCGACCGGCTTCCGCCCGATTCCCCTCTACGGGGAATACTGCCTCTCCCCGGGCACGAGCGTCTGTCTCGGCAAGGAACTCGTGGTTCAGGACCTGTGAGAAGCTCTTCCTGGCGAAAGCGATCAGCGTTTACCCATATTCGCAGGAAATGAAAGAACCCAACAAAACGGGTGCGCCAGTTCCGATCACTTCAACGGCACCCACGTGAGCGTGCCCGCCTTCATGTCGGGAACGATCAGGTAGCCAGCTTTCTCGTCGAGGTAAAAGTCCGCGGCGGATTGCAGACCCTCGATAAGCACTATTGGATTCTTGCCGTCCGGATCGCACTTCCACACCTTGCCCTGGGTCCAGCTTGAGACATAGAGGTTGCCCTTCTTGTCGCGCTCGATGGCATCGGCGCCGCGGAAACCGGTGTTGAGAATGCGCGTTTGGCCATTCTTGATCTCCAGAAGGTTCCCCTGAAAAAACTCGCCTACCAGCAACGTGCCCTTTTTAGGGGAACTGACTCCGTTTGGATTCAGCATGTCGGCCCCTTCGCCCACGGCTACCGTCACTTTGCCGTCCAGATTGATTTGATAGACGCGGCCGATGGCGGGGATTTGTTTGGCTTCGGCGCTGTCGATGGGCCAGAGACCGTTCGGACCAAACATCTTTGTGTTTGCCCCCATATCCGTCACGTAAACGCTCTTGCCGCCAGGCGCGGCGGCGGTGTCGTTCAAGTAGCTGACCGGATGCGGAAAGTCCTGCTGGTCCGCCAGGACCGATTTGTTTCCATCCTTGTCGATCTTCCAGACCTTCTTAACGTCGGTGGTCACCAGGTATTTTCCCGTGAATGCGATGCCTTTGGGCTCATCCATGCCGCTGGCAAAAACGCGCGGCGTGTCGCCCTCCATCACCTTGATCACGGCGTCGCCGGGCTGTTGTTCCCCCATCACCGTGACATAATATTTGCCACCGAAACCTTTGGTGACACTTTCCGGACGGGTGCCGACCTGAACGACACGGCGTTCGCTGTCAGCGGCGTGGCCCAAATACGCGCCGAGGAGAATGGGAATGACGAAAAGCGATGTTTTTCTCATAATGTGGAAGAGATTCTTCGCGAACGAAGGATAAAGCGTCAATGGGAAAGCGAAGTTATGCGTGAGACGGATTGGGAAGCACGTTATCAAACGGGCGACATGCCCTGGGAAAAGGGAGCGGCGGCGCCCGGGTTGGTGGATTTTTTGGCGGCGAACCCAAAGCTGCCCCGGGGGAAAGTATGCGTTCCGGGATGCGGCACCGGACATGACGTCCGCGCCTGGGCCGGCGCGGGATTTGAAGTCTATGGGTGCGACATTGCGCCGACTGCCATCCGCGTGTCCCGCGAGCGAACGGTGGAGGCGGACTTGCCCGCGTCTTTCGAGTTGCGGGATTTCCTTGAAGATGAGCCGTTGGAAAGGTTCGACTGGATTTTTGAGCACACGCTATTTTGCGCCATCGATCCTGCGCAACGGGGCGACTACGCGCGGGCGGTATTGCGCTGGCTCAAGCCTGAGGGCCGGTTTTTAGCGATTCATTTTTTGATTCCGGACGAGGAAGGTCCGCCCTATGGCTCGACGCACCAGGAGATTCTCGCCCGGTTCACACCGCATTTTGAGTTGATCAAGGATTGGACGCCGCGCAGCTTTGCCAATCGTCAAAGGGAAGAGAGAATGTATTGGTGGAACCGGCGCGTGATTTGAAATTGAGTCCGGCGCCAGGCGCCTGATCGGCCAAAGTTTGCTTCATTTCCGCCGCACGACCGTGTCCCGCTGCGCCCAATCCGGATTCGGCTGGGGGAAATCGAGGTTGTAATGCAGGCCGCGGCTTTCAGGACGTTGCAGCGCGCTTTCCACAATGATCTCGGCGACGGTTGCGATGTTGCGCAGTTCGAGCAGGTCGCTGGTGACAATGAAATCCCAATAGTATTCCTGAATCTCCTCCTGCAGATTGGCGATCCGCTTTTGCGCGCGTTGGAGACGCTTGTTGGTGCGAACAATTCCGACGTAATCCCACATCGCGCGGCGAATCTCGTCCCAGTTGTGGGCGACCACGACCGTTTCGTCGGGGTTGGGCGCGCTGCCGGACTGCCATTGTGGAATGGCCGCCTTCGAGGCGCCGGGGGGGTTGGCCAGGACTTTGTGCGCCGCGCGATGCGCGCAAACCAGCGCTTCGAGCAGCGAGTTGCTCGCGAGACGATTCGCGCCATGCAAACCCGTGCAGGCGACTTCGCCAAGCGCATAAAGACCGCCGATCCCGGTCTCGCCATCGATGCTGGTGAGCACGCCCCCGCATTGGTAATGGGCGGCGGGCACAACCGGAATGGGCTCCTTGGTGATGTCGATGCCGAACTGCAAGCAGGTTCGATAAATGTTCGGGAAACGTTCGATCAGGAACGGCGCCGGTTTGTGGGTGATGTCGAGCAAGACATGGTCTGCTCCACTGCGTTTCATTTCGGCATCGATGGCTCGTGCCACCACGTCGCGGGGGGCGAGCGATTGAAGCGGGTGGCAGCCCTCCATAAATTCAATTCCCTCCACGGTTTTGAGAATGCCGCCTTCGCCTCGCACCGCCTCGCTGATCAAAAACGACTTGGCTTTGGGATGATACAGGCAAGTGGGATGAAACTGGATGAATTCCATGTTGGCCACAGCGGCGCCCGCCCGATAAGCCATGGCCACGCCGTCGCCCGTCGCGATGTCAGGATTCGTCGTGTAAAGATAAACCTTTCCGCAGCCGCCGGTGGCCAGAAGGATGACTGGAGCGGCGAACGTCTCGACCTGGCCTGAGCCCTTGTCCAGGACATACACGCCTGCGCAGCGGTCCGGGCCCGATTGATTCAGCTTGCCGGTCGTGATCAGGTCGATGGCGAAGTGATTCTCGAGGATTTGGATGTTCGGCTGCTCCGCAACGGCAGCGAGCAACGCTCTCTCAATCTCGCGACCGGTCACATCCTTTGCGTGGAGAATCCGCCTTTTGGAATGCCCGCCTTCCTTGGCCAGATCGAGTTCGCGCGCGCCGTTTGCGCTGGTGATTTCGCGCTCGGAGAAGCGCATCCCCAGCTCGATCAATTCCGCAATGCGCGCGGGCCCTTCCTGAATAATGGTGCGAACCACGTCTTCCTTGCATAGCCCCGCGCCGGCGGTGAGCGTATCATGCACATGCATCTCAAACGAATCCTCCTTGCTCGTCACAGCCGCGATGCCGCCCTGCGCGTAATTCGTGTTCGATTCGGCGCGATCCTTCTTGGTAATGATGGCGACACGCCCGCGGTCCGACACCTTGAGCGCAAAGGAGAGTCCGGCAATCCCACTGCCGAGCACAATGAACTCGAATTGCCTTGGCTGACTCACAAGCGCCGCTGCAACCGTCGGCTCGCCGAACAACCTTCCCGCCCCGTGGCCTCCTTGTGAGTGCGGCATCCTCCGGCAGCGAAACTCCTGCGCCTCGAAGGCTGTCGTGCGCAGTGCAGCTCGATCCTGGGCTGTTTCTGCGGCCTTATGCTCAACGCCTGCACGAGGAGGTTCTTTGCCGATTTCACTTCAGCCGACCTTCCCCGAAATCATTCGCATTGAAAAGCTTAACCGGTTCACGGTCCTGCCGCATTGAAAGTTTGCCGCATTCGGGCATTGCCTTTGAACTGCCGGACGCGCACTAACTGGCGCGCGCCGCGGACGACCCGGTCCCACTGAAAGGCTGGCCCGGGATCGACCTTATTGGCCTGAATATGGTAGTGGCCCAGGAGGCCGTTGTAACTTGCAAGCTTTTCATCCGGAAGCTTGTGCGTGATTAAATCGCCGTTGGCATCCCGCGGATAATCGCAGTCCATCTTCGGAAAAACAAGGCAGAGCGCCGCCGTCAACCGGGTTAGCGCCTCGTATTGTTCTTCGGTGTAATCATATTGCTGGAGCTTTCGGCCCTGGACCGTCCCGACAACCAGTTCGGAACGGGCCGGCCGGCCAACGAAGCCCGGCGTTCGAATGCCGCCGTTGCCAAACCTTTTGGGAATCGCGATGCGCGTGCCGCCATTCGGTTCGGGTTGATACCATTCCTCCAGCAGCGTCGAGCGATTGAGGGGATACGCGCCGATGTTGGCGATCTCAATCCCGATCGAGCGGGTGTTCGAAATCGTGGCATGCCAGGCACGTTCCTTCAAATCGAGCGTCTGATAGATCGTTCCATCGAGATCGAGCATGAA
>CAZCUL010000728.1:0-5691 GCA_964501475.1 uncultured Verrucomicrobiota bacterium
GCACTGCGGCCACGCAACGTTGACGCCGGCGAGAAAACTCTGGCGCCCGCTTTTGGCGCATCCTCTGGCACCCCGCTGGGGTGCATGCTTCTTTGCCAACGCTTTCCGGAGGTCTCCGCGTTGCTTCGACCTCCGGCTACCTTCTGGCACCGCTTTGCGGTGCGTGACGGCGCTGCGCCGTCATCGCCGCGTTCAGCGGCGCAGCCATGCCGCCCCCTGCTGCGCGGGCGGGGACAACGCAGCGCGATGTCCCTACCAGTTTCAGGGAGAGGAGGTTCATGGAGGGAATTGCTGGAAAGATGTCCTTGGGTCTGGCAAGGCGGGTGGGCCGCTATGGAACAAGGTGGATTCGGTACATGGCGTTCGGGAAAGCAGCGCCTCCCAGATCGATTACTTCCACGTCAAGCAGCGATCCCACTTTCACGACGACGACGCGGTGCCATGGGTCCCCAATTTGAATCTGGCGCTCGAGTTGATACTTCTTGCCCTGCACACCGCGAAAGCGAATGCGCACATCGTTTCCGTCCACGACAATGCTGAGGATTCGCAACACGCTTGCTGGATCGCGCGGGTCCGTGCAGGTGAGGTACTCTTCGAGATTGGTGTGGCCGTCGCCGTCGCTGTCGAGGCCCGCGTCGGCCGCATCGTTTGGATCGAATCCGTGCTGGCGCTCCCAGTCGTCGGGCATTCCGTCGCCGTCCGTATCGATATCGATGCGAACCAGGCGGGTGGCGATGTTGTTGGCCGCGATGGGATCGGGACCCAGAGGCCAGGCGGAAGCGCGGTTGGTGCCTGTGCCAATGGATTCAGCGCGCGCCGCAATCGTCACCACCGCCCGGGCGCCGCTGCCCAGGTTGCCGAGGCGCACTGTCGTGCGATTGCCGGCGTTGCTGACGCTGCCAGAGGTCGAGGAAGCGCCCACCAGCGTCAGGAGCGGCGAGAGAGAATTGTTGAAGGTTACTTCCGAAGCCGTATTCGGCCCTTGATTCGAGATCGTCACGCTGTAGGTGAAATTGCTGCCCAGCGACACCATTTCGGGAAGATCATTCACGAAGAGAGCCACGTCGGCCTGAGAGACCGGCAGAACATCGAATCGGCTGCTGCGCCCGTCGTGGCCGGCGTTGTCCGACGCGCGCAGGGTGACGTTGCTGGCCGCCTCGAGGAAAGTCATGGTCCCGGTCCAAATGCCGTTCACGAAGGCGGTGCTGTTTGTGGGTGTGACGGCGATGGGCATGCCGACGCCCTCGAAGGGAAGAGTCAACCCATCATTCAGCGATCCGAGGGTGGGAGCAGCAGCGGCCCAGTCGCTGGCATCATGATGGTCTTCGTTACCGGTCCGTTGATAGGTCTGAGCGGTGGATGTGACCAAGGCCACTGAACCGCCCGCCCATTGATCGGCCGGAATGGTGGTGGGATCGGTGATTTCCGCTGCGACAGCTTCCGAAGCAGTGACAAAGTCCACCACATTGCCTTCTGCATCCTGGAGTAAAGCGGCAATCTCCGTAGGAGAAGTGACCCAGGAGATGTTTTCGCCCCCGTTAAACAGCGGATAACTCCCCGGAGGCGAACCGCTCTCGATAAGGCCAAACAGTTCCCCGGGCTGAACGACCGTTCCTTGTGGAATTATGAAGGTAAGGACCGGTCCCGGCCAGCTAACGGCATCATAAGGACTGATCTGCCAGCCGCTGATGTCGATGGCCCGGTCGGACACATTCAGGAACTCAATCGAGTCATTGTTGTTCGGATCGAGTTCGGTGATGACGATGGTCGGCTCGTTCGGTCCGGCAGTCGTGGCCGAAAGCAGGACTGAACCGGAATAATTGCTGACCGTTCCGCCCATGAAATCTTTGGCGGTGATGGTGACTGGGATGGGCATATCGACTCCGCGGGGAGATGGAATCTCGCTCCATTCAAAGTGATCGAGCAAACCAACGCCGTCGTCGTTCAGGATGGTCGCCACGCCCTGGCTGCGAACGGCCGCCGCATTGGTCACGCTGAGGATGTTCAGGTAAAAGGTCTCATCCTCCTCGGGCAGTCGGTCTCCAAGAATTTCCACAGTTACGAACTGCGTCAACATTCCGGTGCCGCCGCTGAAGGTGGCCGTGTTGGTCACTCCCAGATAGTCCATCCCCCCCATGGCTGTGCCGTCCGACGTGGCGTATTGAACCGTCACGGGGGAACCGGGCAGGCCGGTAACCCGCAGCTCGAAAACCGCGGTTTGCCGGCCGGTTTCACCCTCGATTACCGTCGTATCGCTGACGGTCACTTCGGGAATGGGATCGTCATTGAGAATCGTGCCAATGGCCTCATTGTTCCCCAGCGCGCCGTTGATTGGCCCGAAGAGCAGGAGCCTCAGGGTCTCATCGCCTTCAAAGAAGCGGTCCCCCCGAATGCGCACGCGCACTTCTGCCTCTGTGATTCCGGGCGGGAAAGCCGCCACGCCGGAAGTCGCCAAAAAGTCACGGTTCGCTCCCGAGGCTGTCGCCGTGCCGTTGGCAGTGGTGTAGCTGACGGTGATGTTATTGGTCCACGGAGTCGAAAGCGTCAAAGTGAAGACCATTTCGTTGGTGCCGTCGTCGCCCTCCAACAAGCTCGCATCCGCGACGCGAATGATGGGAAGGCTGACCAGTGTTTCGGCCGCTGCGCTATTGTTCGCCAGGACCGCTTCGGGCTCTCCACGCCGGACCGTGGCGTGGTTCGTTATGATCCCGGTCACGGTCGGCACTACTTCAATCGTGACAATTCGCCCCTCGGCTCCCAAATCGCCAAAGTCGCAGGACACAATTCGTCCGGTGTTCGTACAAACACCCGCGCTGGCGCTGACACTGACCAGATTCACATCCGCCGGCAGGGTGTTGGTGAGACGAACCTGGGTGGCTGTGTTTGGGCCGGTGTTGGTCACCAGGACCGTGTAAGTCAACGATTGTCCCACAACGACCGGGTCCGGGTTATCATCGAGCACCACCACCAAATCATCGGGCGGGCTGACTGGGAATTGCTGGCTGAACCCCTCGGAGCCGGTGAGATCCAAAGCGCGCAATTGCATTCCCAGGCTGGCTTGCAAGGCTGTCACCTGTCCGGTCCAGACGCCGTTAACGAAGTTCGAGAGGACCGTCGGCACAACGGGCACGTCGGCGCCGTTGGCCACATGCCGCCCGCTCAAGTTGACCGTGCCGGCGAAATTCGTCACCAGCCCGCCGGCGGTGTTCAGCGCCCGAATCGTGATCGAGAAAGGCTCATTTACCTGCTGCAGCCCGGTGATGGGCGCAAATTCAAACCGGTCTGGCTTCGACCCGGAATTGACCTCAAAGGTCGCGCTGCAATAACCAATGGTTTCCTGGGAGCCGCCGAATTGAGAGCCGAATTCGAAGTGGAAATACCAGCGATTGCGCGGCACCGACACCGTGATGCAAGCCATGTCCGAAAGGCCGGTGAAGTTTTGCACGACCGTCGTCTGGCCGTCCGGTACCCGGGTGCGCACGATGCTCTGGGAGTCGCGCACATAGACCAAATACGTAAAGCCGCGGTAATGCTCGGCTATGCCCCAGAAGGCCCAGTTCTCCGTGTTGGCGCGGTTGAAGGACGGCACCGTTCCCAGGTCCGTCACATGGCCGGACGGCAGGGCAATGCTATAAACGTTCGTGTTGTTGTAAAGGACAACCCGGCCCCAGCCGGCAAACACCCCCATATCCCCCGTAAACGAAGGAGCAGTCATCGGAATCGCCTGGCTGATATCGATCCGCCCTCCGGTCAGCTCTCCGGCATCACTTAGTTCGAGCAGCGAAGTAACCACTCCACCCGGACTTATGATGGGCGTGCTGCCGTTCCCTAAAAGATAGAGTTTTTCCGTGCGCAGATTGCTGACGAGACTATCGAAGCGCGGATTGCCCACCGCGGCGCCTCCGGAGAGATCCGCCAGCGCAAACCGGCCGGTCCGGTTATCGCCAGTGTAAAAGACATGCGTGGCCGAAGCCCCGATGCCGCCACGGTCGTCGCCCGTGATTGCGTTATGATCGACAACCGGACAACCGGAGCTGCCCAGGGTGGTAATACGGAAAACCGACCCGTCATCTTCAAAAACCAATACGGTCAGCACGGCATTCGAGCTCAGGACCGAGCCGAAGCGATTCGTGATCAGCACGCTGTAATTCCCGGCGGCGGCGGGTTGGGCGTTCATGAGGATGAAAACCGCGTTTGTGGCGCCGGCAATGTTCATCCCGTCCCTTCGCCATTGATAACGCAAGGGGGCGGCGCCGTCGGCAATGACACTGAAAGTTACGTTGCTTCCGGGCAGGATGGATCGGGAGAGCGGCTGCACCACCACGAAGGGGGTCGTGAGCACCTCCAAACTGGCCGGGTCGCTCATGACCGTAGCGAATCGGTTTGAGACCACAACCGTATAGGTGCCCGCGTCGGCTGGCTGCACATCCTGCAAGGTGAGCGTGCTGCTTGTGGCATCCGGGATATCCACGTTATTCCGACGCCACTGGTAGCTCAGCGGGGGCGCCCCCTCGGCGATCACGGAGAACTGGGCGCTCTGGCCCGGATAAGCAACCTGGTCGAACGGCTGCTGTTCGATGAAAGGAACAGTCGTCACTGTCAGATTCGCAGGGGGGCTGACGACGGAACCGGCCGGCGTGGAAACCTCGACGCGGTAGGTTCCTTGATGGCCGTCGCCCACATTGAACAGCTCGAGGGTGGAGTTGGTGGCGCCAAAAATGTAAATGCCATTGAAAGACCACTGGTAGCGGATGGGTGGCAGGCCCGAAGCAGTGACGCTGAACACCACGTTGCTGCCGGGATAGGCCCGTTGATCCTGTGGCGCCGACAGCAGTATGGGAAAGTCGTCGCTCGTCGTGAACAACGCTTTCGCCGACCCAATCGTCTCGTTGCCGTCGCGGAATTGGGAAGTGAATTCGTGATGGAAAAACCAGCGGCTGAGCGGAACTGAAAAGCCGATGCTGGCCATGTCGGAAAGATTCTCGAAATTGCCCAGCGGCGTGGTCTGGCCGTCGGGCACGCGTGTGCGGGCAATGGTCTGGAAGTTCTGAACGTAAACGATGTAGAGATTCCCGCCGAAGAATTCCGCCATTCCCCAATAAGCCCAATTCTCGGTGCCGTTGTGCTGCGGTTCATTCATCGGTCCCAGGTCCCTGACCTGGCCGGAAGGGATGGCCACATCAAAAACGCGGCTGCCCGTATGAATGACCATGCGCCCATAACCGGCGAACAGTCCGACATCAAAAGTCGGAAGCGTCAGATTGGTCGAGAGGTTGATGCGGTTTCCGGTGAGCGCGCCGGTCGTGCCGTCAATTTCAATCAAGCCATTGACGTTTCCGCCGCCCGTCACGGGTGTGTTGCCATTGGCCAGCGTGTAAACCCGCGCCGTGCGCAAGTCCGTGATGAGGCCGTCGAACTGGTTGGGAAGCGAGGTTCCGCCTGTCAATGTCTCGGCGTCCCACATTCCGCTCGTGTTGTCCCCCGTGTAAAAAAGGCGGTCAGCCGACACCGCAATTCCTCCCCGGTCGTCCCCGGTGATCTCGTTATGTTCGAAAACGATGAAGCCGTTCGTGGTCAAGTCCAGGATTCGGAACACCAGGTCTGCGTCCACCCGCAGCCGCGCCACCCGGCTGGTGACCGACCCGAAGCTGTTTGCCACGACCACGCTGTAATTGCCGCGGTCGGCGTATT
>CAZCUL010000729.1:0-3419 GCA_964501475.1 uncultured Verrucomicrobiota bacterium
GCGGGTGCGCAACATTTCGTAAACGTCGCCGCCGAGGAGGGCGGAGATATCGATCTTCATCTTCTCGCGCTGGAGATCGGCAGTGCTGACGACATCGCCATAGATAGGGCCGCTTTTGTACTTCGGGACCATGATGGCGGCTTCCGGGCAGACGCGGGAGCAGGCGGGACAATTGGTTTTGCAATTATCATTGTTCTGAACCTGAATACGCTGCTGCTCGTCCACCCCGTAAACGCCAAACAGACAGAAGCTCAGGCACTGCATGCAATTCGTGCACCGGTCATAATCGATTACCGGAAACCATGGCTTCCACTCGCCAGGTTTCACCGCACGAGCATCGGAGCGAACGCTTTCCACCATCCCGGAAATCGCGGCCGCGTCGAAAGTACTGATGTCCTGAAATCGAATCGCGGCGCCGCTCGCACCGTCTTCTGCCGACGGCGGGATGCCCTCCGCAAAACGGCCCAGCACCAGCAACGCGCTCTGGTCGGCTGGAGCGACCAGTCCCGCTCCGTTCGCAACGGTAACGGCATATCCCCCCTCCATGAGCGCGGACAACGCTGCAAACCGGTCCTCACCCCCGAGCGGCTGTGCGCCTTCACCTTCGTAAAGCACGATTCGCAAAGTGGTTTGGTCTTTCAGGCTCATTTGGGTTTAACGATTGTCGGGCGCACTTTCCGCCGCGCCGGCAGCTTCTCCCTTGTCAGTCCTTGGCGCATCAGCCGCGGTCACTTTTCCCGCGGGAATGTTCGGCTCCACGTCAGCCTGGAAGATGCGATCACAAACTTCTTCCGCCGCTTGCACCCGCATGTTGAGCACCTCGGTGCCGGATTGCGGCAAAGGGGCCTGTGCGGCTGCAAATAACCACTTCACAGCCCGAGGATAACAGGCCGCGACCTTGATGGCGCCCTCCTGAGCCAGCCGTTTCAAAGCCGGATCCCGCCGGGCGGACATCTCGCACAGGTCGGGCACAGCCTCGAATGCCACCCCAGCCTCGCAAAGGCCCTTCAACACCGCATTCTTGACCTGCGGCGGCACGACCTGCGCATAGGTGCAATTACAGTACAAAATGCGCGCAGGCTCGGTCATATCTCGGGATTTTATACACGTTGCGCGGGACTATGACAACGAATGCTTTCACCGTCCCGTTTCGCAGGGGCCATACCGCCTTGAACGCCTTAAACCTTGCAGACTTGCCAAGACCGGCGCGGATTTTTAAAGTCGGGCCGTGGAAGATTCGCAGTTGCGGCAATACGTGCCTGTTCTGATGCTGGCCCTGTCCGGCATCCTGTTCGCCTTCGGCACCATGCTGGTCTCCGTCCTGGTAGGCAAACGCGGCCGGCGCACCCGCACCAAAGACATCGCTTACGAATGCGGCATGCTGCCGGTAGGCGAAGGGAGCGTGCGTCTCTCGGTGAAGTTTTACGTCGTGGCCATGCTGTTTATCCTGTTCGATATCGAAGTCGTTTTCCTCTACCCCTGGGCGGTAGTTTACCAGGAGATGCTGGCCAACCCGGCCACACGAAACCTCATCCTCGGCTCGATGGTTTCCTTCCTGAGCATTCTTTTTGTCGGCTACCTTTACGCACTCAAAAAACGGGCTTTCGATTGGAGGGCCTGAAACGCAATCACGCTCCCACCGGCAACTGAGCACAGATCACCACTGCCGGGGAGCTTCCCGCTTTACGCATCGCCTCTTCCACAATACGCATTGACTTCAAGTATGATCAAATTTGGCACCTCGGGCTGGCGCGGATTGATTGCGCGCGACTTCACTTTCGAAAACGTTCGTCTGGCGACACAAGGAATTGCCTTTTACCTCAGGAACGAGCTGGATGACCCGCGATCTCCAATTTACGGCCGCAAACCCATCGTCATCCTGGGGCACGACACGCGGTTTTTGGGACGCGAGTTTGCCCTGGCGGCCGCCGAGGTCCTGACGAACAGCGGATTGGAACCGTTGCTCTGTGACCGGGACGCGCCCACCCCTGTCATTGCTCACTCCATTCGCGCGCGCAAAGCCGTTGGCGGCATCAACATGACCGCCAGTCATAATCCGGCGGAATGGCAGGGCTTGAAATTCTCCACCTTTAACGGGGCGCCGGCCACGCCCGATGTGACCGGCCGCATCGAAACGCAGGTCGCCAATTTGATCCAGCAACAGTGGACGATGAACGCCGCGGTCATCGGAACCTTTGCCTGCAGGGAATTCGATCCGCGCCCGGCCTATTTCAAGCAGATCGCAAAGCTGATCGACTTCAGCGCCATTCGCCGGGGCAGACTGAAGATTGCAGTGGAGCTGATGTACGGTACGGGGCGGGGTTACCTCGATGCCTTGCTCGAGGAGAACGGAGCAAAGGTGACCGTTTTCCACAACGAGGTGAACCCGCTCTTTGGCGGTCATCACCCCGAGCCCAACGCCGAAGGCATGGCCGAGGTCAGCCGGTTTATTCGCAGCGGCAAAGCCCAGCTCGGCCTCGGGCTCGACGGCGATGCGGACCGGTTCGGCATTGTCGATAAGAATGGCGCGTGGCTGACGCCCAATCAGGTCCTGGCTTTGGCGCTTTACCACTTGAAGAAAAACCGGAAATGGAGCGGCGCGGTCGTCCGCACTGTTCCCACCAGCCATCAGGTGGACGCGGTCGCCCAGATGCTGGGCGTCAAGGTGCACGAGACGCCTGTCGGCTTTAAATACATTGGAGCGCTCATGGAATCGGAAGCCATCATTGTGGGCGGGGAAGAATCCGGAGGTTTAAGCGTCAAAGGACATGTGCCCGAGAAGGACGGAATCCTGGCTTGTTTGCTGATGGCTGAACTGGTCGCGACCGAAAGGAAATCGTTGGGGCAGATCCTGAAACAAATTGAGAAAACGGCCGGGGAATTCCACACTGACCGGCTCAATTTGCGCGTTCCCCCCGAGGGCAAGGAGGCGCTCCTGCAAAAGCTCGCGGCCGGCCCGCAAACCATCGGGCCTTTTAACATAATAGAAACCATCACCACAGACGGCTTCAAATTCCTGCTTCCCAGGAACGAATGGGTGGCCTTTCGCGCCAGCGGCACGGAACCTCTGATTCGCTGTTATATCGAGGCGAAGAGCGCTTCCGGCCTCAAGAAATTGCGGGCGGCCTGCCAGCAGTTCGTCATCGAGAACCAACGTTAGAGAAACGGCGTCCCGGGAATGTCGAAACGCCGTTTCGTCCGTCACTTGCGTGATGGGGCGATCCTTATTGCGCGATCAGATAGTAGCGCATCGGACCGTTTACCGGGACGATGGCGCGGAACATCCCAGGGCTAAGCTCAGAGATAGCGGCCGGCGGACTTACGGCGGTGAAAGTGCCGGTCACATCCGCGGAACTATAGACCGTAAAGGAACCAGGGCTGTCCGAAGCGCTCCCGGTGAAGTCGATTTCGACGTTGCC
>CAZCUL010000730.1:0-6582 GCA_964501475.1 uncultured Verrucomicrobiota bacterium
CGCAGAAGGGACTGCTGGCTTCGGTCTGGCGCCGGGAACTTCCTCCGGGATTCAACTCCGAGCAGATCGAAGCGCTTTACAGCGAACTGAAGGCGGACGAGCGGGCGCGGGTGCTGCTGGAGACGTATAAGGAAGAAGCGATTCGTTCGCTGGTCGATTTGGAGAACGCGAGCCTGAAAGGACTATTGCGCCGCGTCATCGGCAAGATTTTTAACGATACTGAAATCAAAGGCTGGTGCAAGGAGTTCGAGCAAAAGAACGCCGGGCAGCCGCGCGCAGAGGCGGCGGTCTGACGCTGGGCCACCGCAATGAACCAGGCGAGAGCTCGTGTGTCACACGAGCGATGCGCGGACGGAGGACACGGACTTTTGCCCCGCTCTTCTCCCATGGGAAAGTTTTGGGCTGAACTGTGAGTCTGCGGCTTGAGCTTCTCCAGGTGGCCCGGCTGGCGCCGGAAATTTTGGGAGAGTCGGCCAGCCTCGTTCGCGATTTTTTCATTCGCCAGCAAAACGACGACGGGGGCTTCAAAGATCGCGCCGGGCTCAGCGACCTTTACTACACGGTATTCGCCATCGACGGCCTCGTTGCGCTCCAAGCCGAGTTTCCCCGCGAACGCCTCGCAGCGTTCGTCTCGCATTTCGGAAGCGGAGAAAATCTCGATTTTGTGCACCTTTGCTGTCTGGCGCGCTGTTTGAGCGCGCTGAAGGGCATCGATGTGGCGGCGTCCGCGCAAGGAGTGATCGAGCGTCTCGAGCGTTACCGCAGCTCCGATGGCGGTTATTATCCGAACCGGGGCGCTGCCGCTGGCAGCGCCTACGGTTGCTTTTTGGCCTTGGGCGCTTACCAGGACCTTGGGGGAGGTCCGCCTGATCCAATGCGGATCGTGCAGTGCCTGAAACTCCTCGAGACCGACGACGGCGCGTGGGCAAACGAACGCGGTGTCCAGACCGCATCGACCAATGCGACCGCTGCCGCTGTCAGTGTGCTCCGGAATCTTGGCATGCCGATTCACCCTGATGTTGGCAAGTGGCTTTTGAACCGTGCTCATCCGGAAGGCGGATTTGTGGCGGCACCGGGCGCGCCCATGCCGGACCTGCTCTCCACGGCTACGGCGTTACATGCTTTGGGGGGACTGCAGATTCCCTTCGATCCCATTCGGGACAGGTGTCTCGACTTTGTCGATTCGCTGTGGACGAACGAGGGAGGGTTTTATGGTCATTGGGCTGAGGACCATCTGGACTGCGAATACACCTTCTACGGCCTGTTGGCGCTGGGGCATCTGAGCCTCTGAAGGGAGGAAAAAAATGATTCGGGCAACAGACGCCAAGGAGGTGGGGGTTGGGGGACCCCGCTGAAGAAACGTTCTGCCACCCGAATCAAAATCTTCGTCGATTACGTCACATTGTAACGTACTGACTGATTTCCACTATGAGACGTTCAACCGCGGGATGCTATCCGTACTAGTACGTATTTCTCGGCCGGTAATTCGAGTCAAAGTCAGCGCCGCCAGCGCAGCCACATCAGGGTTTGCCCCGGGGCGGTTTGGTCCGTCGAGGGTCGATTGTTTCAAAATGGGGTTGCTCGCCAATGGGGCCGTCTTTCGGATGGTAATCGAGTTTGGGCGATTCGGAGAGGTTGGCTACAATATTGAACAAGTCGAGGCGCCGGTCCAGGCGGGGCGTAACGGTGCCGCCACTGCGGCTTTCGTGGAGATCGTCCAGATCGAGGTCGCAAATCAGCAGTGTTTCCTCATTGGAATCGGCTTCGGCAGCGATGGCGTCGCGGGCAAAGGCAAAATCCGAAGGGGTCAGGACTGCGGCCTGGCCATATTGAACGTCCATGTTGCTGACGTCCGGGAGATTTCCGACGTTGCCGGCGAGGGCCACGTAGATTTGATTTTCGATGGCGCGGGCGTGAGCGCAATAGCGGACTCGGAGATACCCCTGGCGATTATCCGTGCAGAAGGGCACGAAAATGATCTCGGCCCCCTGGTCTGCGAGGTAGCGGGCCGCCTCGGCAAATTCAATGTCGTAACAAATCAACACACCGATGCGGGCTTTGGGGGTATCGATGGCAGCCAGGGTTCGCCCGCCGCTGATGCCCCACCACTTTCGCTCATTGGGTGTGACGTGAAGTTTTGGCTGGGTGAGGACTTCGCCGCTGGGCAAACAGATATGGGCGACGTTCAGAAGCCGGTCCTCCTCGATGACAGGGTGGCTGCCGGCGATAATGGTCAGGCCATATTTGGCGGCCAGGCTTTTCATCAGTTCCACGACGCGGCGGGTGTACTTGGCCAGCTCGCGCATGCCTTCTTGCGGAGTTCGCGCTTCGATATGGGAGAGGAGCTGGACGGTGAAGAGCTCGGGTAAGAGGATAAAGTCCGCTCCGTAATCGGCGGCAATATCAATGAAATAACCCACCTGGCCGGCGAACTCGTCAAAGGAGGCGACCTTGCGCATCTGGTATTGCGTGCAAGCCAGCCGGACCTTGCGGGAGCCTTCCGGCGGAGGGCGATAAAGCGGATTGAGCCACTCGATCAGGCTGGCGTAATTGCGACTGCGCGGGTCACGCAGATAATTGGGGAGAATGCCCCGCAAAATAAATCCTTCGCGAAGTTGAAAACTGAGGACGACATCCCGGAATTCGCCGGCGGCCACGCGCTGAGCGTATTCCTCAGGGGTCATCTTGTGCGCGTATTCGTGGTAATTCCAAAGGCGCCCGCCGGCCAGGATGCGGCGCTTGTTCAATCGTTGGGAAAGCTTTCGCCGCGCTTCATAGAGCGCCGCACCCACGCCCGATCCCCGGCTGTCCGGATGAACGTAGACATCGGCGCCGTAGAGCGTGTCCGCCTGCGGATCATGATTTGTAAAATAGCCGCTGTCGGTAATTCCGGCCCAGGTGTGGGAGCGGAGCGGGTCTCGTCCCAGATCCACGATGAGGGAGGCGGCGGCGCCCACGAGCTTGCCGTCCACTTCGGCCACTAACTGGCCCTGGGGAAAAATGCGGAGATGGCTGTGCAGATGGGATTCGCGCCAAACGATGTTTTCCTGCGCCATGCCGGGATAGGCGGCCCGGTTGAGTTTGACGAGATTGGGCACGTCTTCGCGCGTGGCTTCGCGGACTTTGACTCGGATGGCTTTTTTGCCCATAAAGAAATTGAACTCACAAGGTTGTATCCGGACAAGCTTTAACCCAACATCGGCGTGCCGCGGACTCGTTGAATTGCAGCGCGCTCGGCGTTCAACATCTGGACAGTTTAACCGTTTATGCCTGAAGAGACGAGCCTAGATCTGAATGAGCTTTTGCAGTTGCACCCGGCGGATGTGGCCGACCGGCTACAGCGTCTTTCGACCGAGGAGGCGCGCGAGGCGCTGAGGTTGTTGCCGGCGTCTTTTGCGGGAATGGCTCTGGCGGAAATGGAGTCCGAGCGCGCTTTGGACGTGCTGGAGGGCACTGCCACCGCGCAGATCGTGGAATGGTTGCGGGACTTGCCCGCGCACAAGATCGCAGACCTGGCCGGGGACCTGCCGGACTCGCAGCGCGCAGAGGTGCTGGGCGCTCTGCCGCCGGAAAAGGCCGGCGAGGCCCAGGGGCTGTTGCGCTATCCGGAGGATACGGCCGGCGGCATTATGACCGACCGGTATATCGCTTTGCGCGCCGACTATACCGTGCAACAGGCGCAGGAGGTGTTGCGGAATTGGCCGCTCAACCGCTCGGAGGACGTTTCTTATCTTTACGTGGTGGATGATTCCCAGCGGTTGATCGGTGTGGTTTCATTGCGCGATTTGGTGTTCGGCCATCCAGGGGCGCGAATTGGCGATACCATGAAGCGGGACGTAAAGGTTGTGCGGGTGGATGCGGACCAGGAGGAGATCGCGCGCCAATTCGAGCATTACCATTATCTGGGTTTGCCGGTGGTGGGGCGCCAGGGGCGCTTGCGGGGGGTGGTGAAGGCGACTGACGCGCTACGCGTGGCGCAAGCGGAGGCCACGGAAGATATGCAGTTGATGGTGGGGCTGTCCGGGGAGGAACGCGCCTTGACGCCCTGGCGAAAGTCGATGGCGCGCCGCTTACCGTGGTTGTACGTGAACCTGGCGACGGCGTTTGTGGCGGGGATTGTGGTGGGGCTCTTTGAAAGCACCATTGCGAAGTGGACGGTGCTGGCGATTTTTCTTCCCATCGTGGCCGGGCAGGGTGGCAACGCCGGAATGCAAACCCTGACCGTGATTATTCGCGACATGGCGCTGGGCGAATTGTCTCCGGGGGATGGGCGCAAGGCGCTTTCCAAGGAAGTGGCGCTGGGCTTGCTGAACGGCATTGCCATCGGCGTGGTTGTGGGAATGGTCGCCTACCTTTGGAAGGGCAACGCGATGCTGGGCCTGGTGGTGGCCGCAGCCATGCTTTTGAATCAATTGGCGGCGGGACTGTCGGGCGTCCTGATCCCCTTCGGTCTGCGCGCCTTGAAGGTCGATCCGGCGCTGGCCTCGAGCATTTTTTTGACGACGGTAACGGATGTGGCCGGGTTTTTCTTTTTCCTCGGACTGGCCACGCTCATGATCCGCTGGGTCGGCTTGTGAGAGGATTTGACTCTGCCAGCGCGTCCCCCGGGGCGGGTTCCGACTTGCCGAATCCGGAGTCAACCAGTGAAGTAAGCTGCCATTAAGCGTGAAGCAGATTGCTCAATACCAGGACGGCCGGCTTGAATTGCAGGAGGTCCCTGCTCCTCAGGCGCCGCCTGGAGGCATCATGGTCCGAACCACTCATTCAATTATCAGCGTGGGCACGGAGCGCATGAAGGTTGAGCAGGCCAGGATGAATTTGCTGCAGAAAGCGCGCGCCCGCCCGGACCAGGTCCGCAAAGTCCTCGATACCGCAAAGAACCTGGGCTGGCGCAGTGCTCTCGAGAAGGTCCGCAATCGACTCGGGACTCCAACGCCGCTGGGATATAGCGCGGCTGGAATTGTCATGGAGGTGGACTCAGGCAACACGCGCTTCCGTGCGGGAGACCGGGTCGCCTGCGGCGGGGCGGAATGCGCGTTTCATGCCGAATACATAGCCATTCCGGACATGCTTGCCGCCAAAGTGCCGGAAGGAGTCGAGAATTGGGAAGCGGCCTACACGACCCTCGTCTCGATTGCATTGCAAGCAGTGCGACAGTTGGAGTCGAGCCTGGGCGACCGCGTGCTGGTTATGGGGCAGGGGTTGATCGGGTTGCTGGTGACCGGTTTGCTGCGGGCTGACGGTGTTCGCGTCCTGGCCGTTGATGTTTCGCCGTCTCGCCGCGTGTTCGCCGAGGCGATGGGCGCGGAGAGGGTGGTGGTCGAGCCCGAGCGGGATTTGATGGACGAGGTGCGAGTTTGGACCGACGGCTACGGAGTGGATGCCGCCATCATCTGCACCGCCGCCCAAAGCAATGGGCCTATCGAACAGGCGGCGGCGGCGTTGCGCGACCGGGGACGCATCGTGATTGTGGGAAACACGAAAACGGAGCTCGCCTGGAAGGTTTTTTACGAGAAAGAAATCGACGTGCGGTATTCGCGTTCCTACGGGCCGGGGCGGTACGATGCCGCCTACGAATGGGCCGGGGTTGATTACCCGGTTGGGTACGTGCGTTGGACCGAGCAGCGCAATTTTGAGGCCTGCCTGCACCTGATGGCGAACGGGCAATTGAATCTCGCCCAAATCACCACGCGAAGAGTCCCATTCGAGAAAGCATTGGGTGTTTACGAGGAGTTGTCGAAGGACGGTTCGCGCGACGTGGGGGTGGTGCTGGAATACAGGCGCGGCGATGATACGGGAACGTTGCAGCCACCTGAGAGTGACGGACGAAAGCCGGAGATAGAGGAAGTCTTGCCGGGCCTGAGCGGGCGGATTTCCCAAAGCGTCCCCCGGCTGGATGTGATTGGAGCGGGGAATTTCGCTCGCACCATGCTCCTGCCGCATCTTCAAGGTCGAATTCGTTTTGGCACAGTCGTGACCCAGACGGCCTTGAGCGCAAATCATGTAAAGACAAAGTTCGGATTCGAGAAAGCGACGACGAGTTATCCGGGGGTCTTGCAGGAGCCGGCGCCGGCGGCGGTCCTGATTGCTACCCGGCACCATTTGCATGCCTCGCTGGTGGTGGACGCGCTGGAAGCGCATCGACATGTTTTTGTTGAGAAACCTCTTTGTCTGACGCGCCAGGAGTTGTCGGAGATCGATGACGCGCTTTCGAGGAGCCAGGGCACGGTCCAGGTGGGATTCAATCGCCGTTTTGCGCCGGCCAGCGCTGAGTTGAAGCGGCAATTGGCAAACGTGCCCGGGCCGAAATCGGCGAGTTACCATATTCTCCCAGGTAAGCTGGACCCGCAGCATTGGTATGCCAACTATGCGGAAAGCGGCGGACGGGTGCTGGGAGAAGCATGCCATTTTCTGGATTACTTCTGTTTTCTTTTCAACTCGAAGCCGGTGCGGGTTTTGGCGCAGACGACCTGGCCGGCGAGCGGCCGGCTGCCGTTCCCGGATAGCGTCGCTGCTCAGGTCGAGTTCGCCAACGGTTCCTCCGGGCAACTGATCTACACCGCCGAGGGGGATGCGGGTTTC
>CAZCUL010000731.1:0-4411 GCA_964501475.1 uncultured Verrucomicrobiota bacterium
GATCTCACGTTTGAAGAGGCCGGCCAATCGTGGGGGTTCGACACGGTGGGGGTTTCGCACGGAATCGCAGTGGCGGATTTGGACAACGATGGGGACCTGGACGTGGTGGTCAATCATCTCAACCAGGCGGCCGGCCTTTACCGCAATGAAAGCATCGCGCCACGCGTGGCTGTCCGCCTGCGCGGCCCAAAGCAAAATCGCCGGGGAATCGGAGCGCGGATCACTTTGAAAGACGGGGCGATGGCGCAAAGCCAGGAGTTGATGGCGGGCGGCCGTTACTTGTCTGGGGATGCGCCGATGCGGGTATTTGCCGCCAGGAAAAATGCGGGCGCGATGGCTCTGGAAGTGGTTTGGCGCGACGGCAAGCGCAGTTTGATCCCCGACGTGAAGGCCAACCATCTTTACGAAATTGATGAAGAGGCAGCCTCGCCAGCGCTGTTGGGTCCCCCGGTGCCGCCGCTACCGAGGCAGACGCTGTTTGAAGATGTCAGCGACCGCCTCGGGCACGTCCATCACGACGAACCTTTCGACGATTTCGCGCGACAAAAGCTGTTGCCCTGGAGTCTGAGCCGGATGGGCGCGGGCGTTTCCTGGGCGGACGTGGACCAGGACGGGAAGGCGGACCTTCTGGCTTCCAGCGGGCGGGGAGGCGTGCTGGCGGTCTATCGCAATCGCGGTGACGGGACATTTGGCCGCCTGCAAATGGAGAACATCCTGGGCCGAACACACGACGATCAAACCACGGTGCTGAGCTGGCCTGCGCCAGGTGGCAGCTCCCTTCTGCTCGGCTATTCCAACTACGAGACAGCCGGCACTAACGGGTCTGCTGTGAAGCGCTACGAGATTTGGGCCGGCGGAATCGATCTGAAGGAAAGCCTCGAGTTGCCTGGCGTGGGCGCCATGGCTGTCGCCGACATCGACGGGGATGGGGAGCTGGACCTTTTTACTGGCGGCGCAGCCTTGCCGGGACGTTATCCCTGGGCGACTCCATCGCGGCTTTACCGGCGCGAAGGCGAACGATTTCAATTGATGGCTGAATGGGCTGGGAATCCTGGATCGATCCAGGGCCACGGCGGTGCGGCGTTGGGAATTGTCAATGGGGCCGTCTTCAGCGACCTGACCGGAGATGGCTTCCCGGAATTGATCCTGGCTTCGCACTGGAGCCCGATTCGAGTTTTTCGCAATGAGCATGGGCGGTTTACGGAGATGACGGCTCAATGGGGTTTGGAGCCGTATGAGGGCTTTTGGAACGGGGTGGCCACGGGTGATTTTGACGGTGATGGCCGGCTGGATATCGTTGCCTCGAACTGGGGGCGAAACACGCCCTTCCAGGAATTCCTGAAAGAGGACTTGCGACTTTTTTATGGCGACCTGGCGGGGAACGGTGAAGTGGCGCTGGTATTGGCCTATGTGGCTCCAACGCGAAAGGAGTTGGTGCCATGGCGCGACCGGAATGACCTGGCAGAGATGCTTCCGTGGGTGGGCGGGCGCTTTGCCACGGCCAAGGCCTATGGCGAAGCAAATCTGAAGGAGGTCCTGGGCGAGCGCCTGGAGGCTGCGCGTCAACTGAGGGTGAACTGGCCGGATTCGACGGTTTTTCTGAATCGAGGCGAAAAATTCGAGGCGCGTTCGCTGCCGATTGAAGCGCAGTTTGCGCCGGCTTTTGCAACCTGTGTCGGCGATGTGGACGGGGACGGGCGGGAAGATATTTTTCTGAGCCAGAACTTTTTCGCGGTGGATGCGGAAAGCTCCCGATACGACGCCGGGCGGGGGATTTGGCTGCGCGGGGATGGCCAGGGGAGTTTTGCGGCCGTACCCGGCCAGGAAAGCGGCGTGAAGGTTTATGGAGAACAGCGCGGCGCGGCTTTGGCTGACTTCGACGAAGATGGCCGCGTGGACCTGGCGGTTTCGCAAACCGGCGCGGAAACGAAATTGTTTCGCAACGTGGGAGCCCCACCGGGCTTGCGAGTGCGATTGGAAGGTCCCCCAGGCAATCGCGCAGGTTTTGGCGCCCAAATGCGCTTGCAGATGGGTGAACGCCTCGGACCCGTGCGAGAAGTTCAATGTGGGTCCGGTTACCGTTCGCAAGCGAGCCAGGTCCAGGTGCTGGGAGGCGGCGCGCCCACCGGAATATGGGTCCGCTGGCCGGGCGGCAGGGTGACCTCGGCGGATATTGTGAAAGGCGCGCGTGAAGTCGTGGTCACTAATCAGTAGTGAATCGAACATTCCTGACTTGCCCACTGTCCACTGACCCACTGGTTGCTGCTCACTCGCCTGACAGAGTTCGAACAAGGTTGAAAGGAACGGGAACCTTCGCAATCTTTGGCCCGTGGACAATGCGCGCGAGTACGACGTGGCAATCATCGGCGGCGGCAGCGCCGGCTATGCGGCCGCCGGCGGCACGGCAAAGGCGGGACTGCGCACAACGGTGATTGAGGGCGGCGAAGAAGTGGGCGGCTTGTGCATTTTGCGCGGCTGCATGCCGAGCAAGGCCCTCCTCTCGGCCGCGGAGGCGATCCATCTGGCGCGCCATGCCCGCACCTGGGGCATTCAAGTCGGGGAAATCAGTTTTGATTTTGCCAAAGTGATGGAGCGAAAGCGACGGTTGATCCGGGAGTTCGCCGATTACCGGCAACAACAGCTTCAGACGGGCGATTTCAGTTTTATTCGCGCCCGGGGCGTTTTTCGGGATGAGCACACCTTGGAACTGAGTGATGGCACGAGCCTGGTGGCGCGCTTCTTCATCGTTTGCACCGGCTCAGTCATAGCCCCCTCGCCGCTGCCCGAATTGCGGAAGGCCGGCTACATCACCAGCGATGACGCGCTGTCACTGACGCGCCTGCCCAAATCATTGATTGTGGTGGGCGGCGGCGCGGTGGCCGTCGAGCTCGCCCAATTCTTCGTCCGGTTCGGAGTGAAGGTGACGTTAATTCAACGAAGCGAGCATATCTTAAGCGACATGGATACGGACGCGGCCGAGGTGATCGAGAGCGTGTTTCGCCGCGAGGGTATGACGGTTTACACCGGAACGAACCTGCGAGATGCCTCGCGAACGAGCTCGGGCAAAGCCGTGGCTTTCGAACACGCGGGCCAAACCATCCGGGTGGAAGCGGAGGAAATCCTGTTTGCCCTCGGCCGCACAGCCGATACTGCCGGACTGAATCTGGAAAGGATCGGCGTGAGCACATCGGGCGGGCGAATCATTACCGATGCCACAATGCAAACGACCGTGCCGCACATCTATGCAGCCGGCGATTGCACGGGACAACATGAGATTGTGCACCTGGCGATTCAACAGGCGGAAGTGGCCGCGCATAACGTCGCCCATGCCGACCAGCCGCGCCAGATCGATTACCGGTTGCTCACGCTGGTCATCTTCACCGATCCGCAGGCAGCGGTCTTGGGCTTGTCCGAAAAGGAAGCAGAAATCCGCGGGATTCCCTGTTCTGCGGCGCGTTATCCCTTTGCCGACCACGGCAAAGCAATGATTTTGGAAGCGCGAGATGGCTTTGTAAAGCTGCTGGCAAATCCGAAGAGCGGCGAAATCGTCGGCGCGTCGTGTGTTGGGCTGATGGGCGGAGAGCTCATTCATGAGATCATCGCCGCAATGTCAAAACGGATGACCGTGCATGAGCTGGCGGCAATGCCGCATTATCATCCGACGCTTGCGGAGATTTGGACTTATCCCGCAGAGGAACTGGCGGCGAAGATACCGGCGCCTGACGGGGCCTGACCACGATTCTCCCCAGTCCAGAAGTAAGGTGACCCTCGCGCATCACCTCTCCCGGGCCCCTTAAAAGCAGAATCCGCAAATCCCAGCGTCTCCGCGATGAAGGAACAGAAAACCCTGTTTAATTCCACGGATTCTGGCAAAAAGAAGCCGTGAGCCTCATCCATCGTCATTTTGCCAGTGACAATTATGCAGGGATTTGCCCCGAAGCGTGGGCGGCGTTGGCAGATGCCAATCAGGGCCACAGCCGCAGCTACGGCGACGATGCCTGGACCGAGAAAGCCTCCGATCTGATCCGGAAGGTTTTCGAGACGGACTGCGAAGTTTTCTTCGTCTTCAACGGCACGGCGGCGAATTCGTTGGCCTTGTCCTCCCTTTGCCGGTCTTATCACAGCATTCTTTGTCACGAGGTGGCTCACGTCGAGACCGACGAATGCGGCGCTCCTGAATTTTTCTCCAATGGCACCAAGGTCCTGCTCCTGCAAGGAGAGAATGGCAAAGTCGAGCCGGCCGCCGTCGAGCGGATGGTCAAGCGGCGAACTGACATTCATTACCCGAAGCCGCAGGTGGTGAGTGTGACACAGGCGACTGAAGTAGGCACCGTTTACGCCGTGGCAGAGCTAACGGCTCTGGGCACGACCTGTCGTGAGCTCGGTTTGCGGATGCACATGGACGGCGCGC
>CAZCUL010000732.1:0-12731 GCA_964501475.1 uncultured Verrucomicrobiota bacterium
GAAAGCGCCGAAAGTTTCGCTCCTCGATGCCTCGATGAACCTCATCCTTTATAAAGAACAAGCACTCCGTAATCCGTGATCCAGGCCCGCGACGCCAGATCCTGGTGGGTATAGGTGATTGGCGTGATACTGACTACATTGTCCTCGCCGATCTGGCCGAGAAAGCGGGTCACGGCCTCGTCAAAGTGGTCCTTGCCCACCTCCACGCAGTCGGAATGCCGAAGGGTCTTCACGCGCAGTTGTTTGTCGGTTTCCTTAGCCGCCGCCTCGAGCGGAGGACGCGGCTTCTCGATCAGGCTTTCCGGCGGTTTCTCGTGATGCGGGACCTTAAAATGTTTCTCTTCCTTGGCCGCGGCAGAGGAGGCAATGGGATTGACCGGGTGGGGAACAGTCCTTGCCTGGTCGGCGCTGGGAATGACGATTCGCTCTCCACAGGAGGGGCATTCAATCTCAGAACCAGTCCCGGACGCATCCACCGAAAGCTCTTGTTCGCAATGTTCGCAATTAAAGATGATGTCCATAACTCAGGGCGCTTGGTCATTGGAAGTTACCTGACCGTAGTTTTCAGCAGGGGCGATTGCCAGAAAATAATCGCGGCGGCGAAACCTCCGTCCCAGGCTGCCGCCCGTTCGACTTGGGAACTGCAATTTCGAGAACAAGAGTGGTCAGGCCGAGGCTGCGGAGGCTGCGTAACGGCGCCTTGACCTGGAGCAGATGGGTTTGATAGCTGTGACCTATGGCATTTCCGTGCAGTCTTCCGGTCGGCGACTGGTTTGGCAGGTTGCCCGCACAAAACATCTAACATGCCCGAGCTTCCCAGATTGACGCGGGTTCCCACGATGAAAACCGTGGAAGCGTTCCGACGTCACACTGATGCTCTTGGAATCGATCTTCCGTGCGAAGACGAGATCTTGTCTGGCGGCACATCGCCATTGGCACAGCCAGTAGCGATAACAATCAATGGCAAGCGGATCGGCAACCGCTACGCCGTGCAGCCGATGGAAGGATGGGACGGGACTGCCACGGGAGGCGCGACAGATGAAGTGCGCCGTCGCTGGCAGCGATTTGGGGAGAGCGGAGCCAAGCTGATTTACGGGGGGGAAGCAATGGCCGTGAGACCCGACGGTCGCGCCAATCCAAACCAGTTGATCATTTCCGAGGAGAACAAACGCGACCTGGCCGAGTTACGGGAAATTCTAATGCGGGCGCACCAGGCCCGGTTTGGCTCTGTGGACGACCTGGCAATCGGCTTCCAACTCACTCATTCGGGTCGATTCTGCAAGCCGGTGGATAAGTTTCGCATGGAACCGCGGGTAGCATACCGGCATCCGATCCTGGACAGGAAGTTCGGCGTCGAAAGCGATCGGCAGGTTTTTACCGACGGCGAGATTGAAGAATTGATTCTGGATTACGTCCGTGCCGCTCAAATCGCCCGTGACGTGGGAGCGGACTTTGTTGATATCAAGCATTGTCATGGATACTTGCTGCATGAATTCCTGAGCGCAACGACTCGGTCAGGCAAGTACGGAGGCGATCTTGAGAATCGCACGCGCATCCTTCGGGAAATCGCCGACGGGATTCGGGCGAGCGGGAACAAGATCGATCTGGCGGTGCGCCTGAGCGCCTTCGACTTTGTGCCGTTTAAGCCTGATCCTGCGCTCTCCCAGCAGGGCAAATTGGGGCCTGGCATACCGGAAGATTTTTCAAACTGCCTTCCCTATCGCTATGCATTCGGTGCCAACCCGGGTAACCCGGTTGAATATGATTTGACGGAGACGTTTCAGTTTATGGAATTGTGCCTGGGGCTCGGCGTCAAGATATTGAACGTCAGCGCCGGGTCGCCCTACTACAACCCACACATTCAGCGCCCAGCCGCTTACCCGCCCTCCGACGGTTATCAGCCGCCCGAAGATCCCTTGATCGGAGTGGCTCGACAATTAGGTGTGGTCAAGCAATTGAAGGGCAAAGCTCCTTCCGGCTTGATCCTGATGGGTTCGGCCTACAGCTACTTGCAGGAGTACTTGCCACACGTGGCGCAATATACTGTTCGGAACGGGTGGACGGACATCATCGGTCTCGGCCGGATGATCCTTTCCTATCCGAACATCCTGTCTGATGCGTTAACCAGTGGAAATCTGAACCCAAAGCAAATCTGCCGAACTTTCAGCGATTGTACCACAGCTCCGCGTAACGGGATGATCAGTGGCTGCTACCCGCTGGACAAGTATTACAGTAGCAAGCCGGAGTTCCAGAAACTTAAGGAAGTGAAGAAGTCGGTCGGTGGCTGAAAGCGCGCGCTGCAGAATGGGGACAGAACTCCGTTCATCCGTGGGGGTGTCAGTTAAGCAATTGACCGGCGGGAAGCGAAGCAGCCTGCCGCTACTGCTTTCGCTGGGGGGAGTAGTCGGGATACCAGAGCGTGGTGTCCGGGTCGGCCAGCAGGGCTTGAAGATATTCCGGGTTGAGACGAAGGGCGTCACGCACCTTAGGCTCTTTGGCCATCGTATTGAGCAATGCCACGTGATAGGTTTCCTGAGCATGATCGCGGTCTTTCATGACCCGATCATCCAGCCCAAGGGCCGCAAGGCTGCTTCCATCGAAGAAATACCAGTTGTTCTCTTTGAAGATGCGCGTGATCTTTTGCTTATAGTCCGCGTAAAAGCCGTAGTGCATCGGATTCTCATCATAGGCTTCCTGAACCTCCGAGGCAAACGGGGGAGCAAACGCAACGACGATTGTTCCCCTCTCCTCGAACTCCTTGACGACAGCCACTAAACGGCACAACAATCCATCATCAGCCTCGGTGGCAGGAATGAGCGCTGGATGACTGATTTTTAAGATCTCAGTGATTTCTTCCGGCAGCATGTCAGGGTACGCTTTTGGCGTGGTGCGGTCGAAAGTCCGGTTGCTCCCGTCGTTCCTCATGCCTGAACTCTTCCACGCGATCAACCCGTATCGTTTCACTCCGCCGTCCTGGCGCGTAAGAATCTTCACGAAAAGATCCCAGGTAAGATGTCCGCGCCGAATGGCATGAAATATCTTCCGGTAGGCATACACATGAGCGCTGATATTCTTCGTGTCGTCCTTGGCAACGTCCCTTGCGAAGCGCGGGGGAGTTGTAAGGCTCGGCTTGAACCACCAGCTATCGATCCCCAAAAGGAGGGCGCGGGGCGCGTAATCCTTCGGCAATGCCCGAACGTATTCCTCCAGGTCCCCGACGCAACTAATTGTCCGGCCTGAATTATAAAAGCCGGAGTCCGAGCCAAACATCTCCCAACGAAAACGTGTGACGCGCGAAGATCCCAGGATGAGAAGCTTCGGACGCAGCACCTTTACCCGTTCGTAATGGAGGAGATTGAACTGCTGACCCATTAATCCCGGTAAGTAGGCCGAAGCCGGACCACCGGGCAGATGACGGGTCGCCATGGTCCTTATGGGGACGGTTTCTCCAGACAACCACAGGAATGCCTCCGCCGAAAGAATGAAGACAATTACCGGGGTAATCGCGATAACCCCGCGCAGCAGAAAGCGATAAGGTATCCTGCTCATCAATCCTTGCGGCAAAGCATATGGTACTGTGCGCCCAGCGGCAGCCGCGCCAATATTGGTTCAAGCCAACGAAGCCAGCTCAATGCGCGCGGAAATAAAAACAGAAAATGGTTCTGCACAACTCTGAAACCTCCTGCTCTCAGCATGCGACGCGCCGTGCGCGGATAGACCATCACAGCGTCCCGATCGAATGGAATCCGGCTCATTACGTAGCGGGCTCCAGGATTCCACGGATTGTTTTCCCAAAGCGAAAAATACCCCCCTTGTCTGACCGTGCTGTTCACGTAGGTCACTGCGGCATTGCGCTCAACTATCGGAATATGGTGAAATACCCCGTTACAGAAAACCAGATCGAGATTCCCGGCAGGCTCGTATTCGCCCAATTCGAAAAACGCCACGTCCTCGCCTCCGTACAGTTTCCGGGCAACCTCGAGCGACTTTGCCGAGACATCCACGCCAATGATTCTGGCGGGCCTTAAGAATTGGCGGATAAACGGAGTTGCTGATCCCACTCCGCAACCGAAGTCCATAACAGTCCGGGGCCGGAAGTTCAGCTTCCGAAGACGGCCGGACAGCCAGACCATTCGCGCGCCCGCGAAGTAATCCTTGTTCTCGCCAGATACGGAGAGGCCTCTGGCCAACGCAACGTCATATTCCGCAGCATACTGATCGAACTCGGGGTTTTTATACGCCGGAACCTGCATTATCGACGGTGCATGCCCAGGATGCTGATGAAAAAGCTGGAAAGAATTGTTTGAAAGCCGAGCGCCGTAAGCGTTACGCCAGGAATCACCCACCGCATCGTCACCCGGTAATCCAGTTGCCCAAATTCCACTTCCTTCCATTGAAGCACCGCCGCAAGCAGGACGATAAGGCCCACGACAAGGGAAAACGCGCCTGCCACAAGACCGCGCTCCAGATTCAGAAAAGTGAATAACCGTGTAAACTTTGGATCGGGCGGCAGCAACCCTTCGCTGATGGCGAATGTCTTGGCACAGACGGCAAAGAGAACCGACTGATACCCGAGTAAAATAGCCAGGCTCGCAAAAAGCAGTGTGTGTGCGTCGAACGTCACCCCACGAATCGTTGTCGCGGGCATCGCCAGCCCATAACCCGCCAGCCCCAGAATGATCAGAAGTATTCCGGGATGGAGAAACAGCCAGCGTGGACTGTAAAGCAGAAAGAATCGCAGGGTTCGCCAACCATCCCGAATTGTGCGCAAGTGCGGAGCGCGGGTCACCCTTCCGTCGGGATGAAGCGTAATGGGAATCTCCCCGATCTTCGCTCCGTGAAGACTTGATTTAATAATCATTTCGGTGGCGAACTCCATTCCTGTGCAGCGCAGATTCAGTCGCTGAAACAGGTCCTTTCGAAATGCTCGCAAGCCACAGTAAATGTCATGGATTCCTGACGAAAACATCTGCCGCGCCATTATCGAAAAAGCAGGGTTTCCCAACCACCGGTGCGTAAAGGGCATCGCGCCCGGCATTACCGTCCCCCCCCCAGCCGGGAGCCGGCAACCCTGAACAAGCTCAAAGCCTGTCTTCAGTTTCTCCAGGAAACGGGGCGCCTCGGAAAAGTCGTAGCTGTCATCCGCGTCGCCCATAAGGATGTATTTTCCGTGGGCGGCCTCGATTCCTCCCATGAGTGCATTGCCGTACCCCTTTGCGCGTACATGCACGACCCGGGCTCCAAGCTCTCGTGCAATCTCAATCGAGCCATCCGTACTTCCATTGTCGGCTACGATCACCTCGCCGTCGATGCTGTGATCCCGCAGCGCCCGCTGCGCCTTGCGAATGCATGTCCCCAGCGTCTCGACTTCATTCAGGCATGGCATCACAATGGATAGTTCCACTCTGCCGTCCTCATGTTCCGGCCGATCGGCGGAGGACGAAACCTGAGGTGGGCTCTCGTATGTCGCCGGTGAGACCGCGGCGTGTCCCAGCCTTATATTTTTCTCTTCCGCTTCGAGGCTCATGTTTTGTTTCCTAGCTAGGTTTTCTGGGAACGGGTCAGTTTCGTGAAGGCGGCATCTCCTCCCTTTCGGCACACCCAAAAGTCAAAAGCTCCTCGCAAAAAGCCGTAACCGTATCCAAAATGATAAACCGCAAAGATCAATGGCATCATTGGCAGATAAAACAATCGGCACGGGCGACTGCAGAGCGACAGACTCGCCGTCAAGTTGGCGCAGAGATACAGGACAAAGACAAGAAGGAAGGCCCCTTGCGCCAAAGCGCTAAACCACGATGCCGCCCCCAGCAGCAACAATGTCCCGACAAAGCATCCCGGCACGATGTGGCGAATGGAGGCAGGCAGACGGTGTTTTTGAAGGACGCGCGCCTTCCAATATCCGTATTGGAGGTATTGCCTGAAAAGCGCCACTAGAGAGGAGCGCGGATAATACCAGGAGCGGATCGCCCGAGACTGCCAAATCCTGCCTCCACGTCTGGATAATCGCAGATTGAGTTCGTCGTCCTGGTTTCGCACCAGTTCCTCATCAAATAACCCGAGGTCCAATAACGTGGACCGACGCCAGCAACCGAGATAGACCGAATCGACCGGGCCCTCGTAACCTTCGGCATGCGAATCAGCCCCTCCGGAGGAGAAGGCACTTTGAAATGCCAGGGCTATTGCCTTCTGCAAGTAGGTCTTTCCTCGCGTACGCCAGGCACCCCCAACGTTGTCCGCAGCCGTTTCCTCCAACACGCGCACGCATTGTTCGATGTAATCAGCCGCATACTCGGTATGCACGTCCATGCGAACGATGATATCGCCTCGGGCAGCACGAATGGCCGCATTAAGACCCGTCGGCACGATCCTGCTCGGATTATCAATCGTCCGGATCTTTGCGTCCTGGTTTGTCAATTCCCGAAGCACCTCGCGCGTTCCGTCGTCGCTCATCCCGTCTGCAATGAGGAATTCAATCACCGGATAAATACTTCGTTGGGCTCGCAGGGAACGAATGAATGGCTCGATATAGTCCCGCTCGTTTCGACAGGGGGTAATCACTGAAACCGTCGAAGCGCTTCGCTCGTTCATCGCCGAAATCTCTCGACGGGGGAAATCATGCCGCCGCACGTGCCGTCTGGATTGCGTCTGAGGGCGTTGCCGTCGAATAGAGGCTTTCCCACTGAGGCAACACAATCGACCAGTCGAAGCGCTCGACCCTCTTCCGCGCATTCGTGGCAAGACGTTCTGCCAGCTTCGGTTCGGTCAAAAGCCGCCGCACAGCGCAAGCCATTGCTTCGCTGTCGTCGGGAGGCACCAACAGGCCGTCTTCACCATCGTGCAAAAGGTACGGGACACCGTCCACGTTGGTGCTGATCACATTCAGTCCCAAAGCCATCGCTTCTATCACACTCACCGGAGTGTTGTCTCGAAAGGTCGTGTTTAGGAAAAGGTCGTATTGATCCAGCACTGAAGGAACTTCATGCTTCGGAATGCCGCCCGGGAAGGAAATGTTCTTTGCCACGTTCAGATCGATCGCCAGTTGTCTGGTGCGGGCCAGGCTACCATCGCCCTTATCTGGACCTATCATTGCAAGGTGGATCTGGGGGAATTCCTTCACAAGAGCTGCAATGACCTTTGGCCCCATGAAAGGATTGTAATAATCGAGAAACCCGCGCAGCCAAACCAGCATCGGCTGAACTCTTTCGCGTGGGCGATACGCGTAATTTGCTAAATTAAGAGCGTTGGGAACCACACGCAAGTCGGGCCGATACGCCTTCATCTGCTGTGCCAAATAAAGCGAGGGAGAGGTAACGATGGTCGCTCTGGAGAAAAGTCTCCGCACCCGGTCCGGCCAACGTTCCGCAAATCGCGGAAAGTCGCCGCTATGGAGCGTCAAAACAAATGGCTTCTTTAACCTTCGCAATAGCCAACCGCACCACTCGGCCCAAAAAAAAGCATAGCCGCTGTAGCATTCGATGTGAGCGAAATCATATCGGTGCCGCAGGCGCCAGGCCGTCGTCAACATATCCGCAGCACGTGGCACGCGCGCCAGCTTGGTCGAGGCACGAAAAACAGTCCACCCCTTGGCCGAAAGATGGACTTCCATGTCTTCGCACACATGGCGCGTCACCATCGAACCCGACAGGAAATTCCCCAGGAGCAGGACGTTACGTCGCATTGGATTCCTCATCGGCCGGAATATCTGGCTCGGTCCTGAAAATTACGTTGCCACGGCCCTCGCCGGTTCTTCCTCGGCAACAAATTCGACCAAGGGCGGCATAAATCGAGAGCGAATCACCCTGACAGAGGCGAGTCCAAAGGTCAAGGAGACGGCGGCCAGACGCATGCCATTTGCGAGCATGAAGAGGAAGCTGAAGCAAATCATCGCGCTGACGAGCGCTTTCCCCTTGGGCGTCCGGGCACGGCAAAAATGCCTCCACCCCATGCTGAGCAGCAGCAGCACCGCTCCGAAACCAAGTAACCCGTGCTCCGCCACCATCCGGGTAATTTCGTTGTGTGCGGCAATCAGCTTGTAGTACTTCTCCCGCTCCATTTGTGCTTCACCTACTCCCACACCCCAAACAAAATTCTTCGTCCAGATTTTCAAATCGACCAGCATGATCTTGTCCCTTCCCGTCGTACTCGTATTTGAGAATCGCGCCGATACCGCGCCGCCGGCAAAGCTGTCTAGCTCCGGAAAGACGACAAATTGAAAGAGGACGGCAAGCAAGACCGCCCCGCCTACCAATTGGACCCTCACTCTTTGACTTCGCACGAGGAAAACAGCGCTTGCAACGATTCCCGCTGCGGCGATAAGCAACCCGCTGCGAGACAGCGTCAGAGCGCTTTGCCCAGCCAATACCAGGATGACGCAGAAGAAGAGCGCCTTGAGCATTCTTGGAACCTTTGGGTCCATCAAACAAAGAAATGCCACAATGATTCCCAGCCCCATCGCCGAAGAAACCTGGTTCGGCCCAAACCCCCCGCTGGCCGCCTCGTTAGAACTCGCACCGAAGGAGATACTCGAGCCAAAAACTGCAGACATGGCGATGCTTGCCACACCCAGCAAAGGTGCGAGAAGGCTCGTTAGGAGGATTGATACCTGCGAGAGGCGCAACTTCAGGCCCGAAAAAAACAGGACCGCTACCATCAACGCAAATGGCCCGGAAAGGTTGAAACTTACGTCGCGGCGGGCAGACCACCATTCGTCTAGAAGGAGCGTGGGCAAGGCCGCGGGCAGCAACAATAGGAAATAGAGAATGGGCTGCCAGTTTGGTGTGAAACGCCGAGTTGCAATCATCGAGACAATAAACAGGAAGGACATCCCGTACTTGCCGAATTCCCAAAAAACACTCGCCCCGGTCATTCGCCAAAGCACCTCCGCTGCCGCTATGTAAGCGCCCACATAAGCGACCCGAATTGGACGCTGGCCGTTAATAGCCCATGCTAAACCGATGCAGAATGCCGCCAAGGCATGCGCGGTGGACAACATTGGAAGGCGCTTAAGTAGAAGTGCCAACGGGATATGCGCCAGAAGAAAAACAGCCAAATGCACCCAGCCAAGGCGGAAAATCGGCTGACGCATTCTTTGCGTCGCTGAATCAAGCCGCGAAGGAGCTGTCAAGATGACTGGTCCTGAATTCATGACTGCACCATCTTGTACAGCCCCTCCAAAAAGTGAGGCAGGCGCCGAACTGAGTGATGCTGCTCGACGAAGGATCGCGCCTGCGAACCGATTCTTTGCCTCAAGGGCGGGTCTTCGATCAAATTCACAAGTTTTTTAGTCAGTTCCTCGTCCGTTGGTGAATGCGCCAAGAAGCCCGTTTCTCCGTCATGTACGATTTCCGGCACACCGCCCACGGGAGTCGCCACTACCGCCAGGCCGGAGGCCATTGCTTCGAGGATCACGTTCGGTGTACCTTCCCAGTCCGAACTCAGAACGAGTATATCAGCTCGGTGATACTCAGGTAATAAATCCGCACAAGTTCCTCGAAAATTGACTATGGACGGCAACAAACCCAACGCCGCAGCCTGCGCTTCAAGCGCTCTTCGCTCGGACCCACCTCCAATGATCTCTGCTTGAAAGCTCACCTTTGTGCGGGCGCGGATGACCGCCAGGACGTGTAACAACCGGTCGATCCTCTTTTGTCGCACCAACCTCCCCACAGCCAGTAGTCGCACCGATTCTCCAGCCCGGCGCATTGGCGCCGGATGGAAACGAGAGGTATCGACAACATTTGGCAGAAAATAGCAGCGCTCCCGCGCCACCCCCAGGGCGATCGCTGTGCCAATGGCAGCACGAGAATTGGCGGCAACAGTATTCGGCCCCTTCAAACACAATTTGCCAAACACGGTATCTGCCACTTCACTGGTAACATCGTTGCGAATGGCGCCGATTTCCTTCAAGCCCAGAATTCTCGCAGCAGCGACCGCGTAGAGGTTCGTATAAAAGTGCTGGCTTTGCAGCACGTCGGGTCGCTCTTCACGCAATTCACGCACGAGACGCAGAAGGCGCACCAGGCGAGACCCTGATTGTCCGATCCAAGTTACAGAAATCTCAGCCTCGCGAATTAACTTTTCCCAAAACTCTCCGCTCGTCAGGCAAAGAAGGCGTAAGTGGACGGTATGTTCGCGGAGAGTTCTGAGAATGTAATAGAGCTGTCGTTCCGCTCCGCCTTGTCCGAGTGTTCCGGCAATAAAGGTGATCCGGCTCGGCAGGTTTGGCCATTCGGCGTCGCGCCGCGATACGTCCCGTTCACCAGGTCCGTGCACGGCTGGTTGCTCTTGGACCGTGTCCTCCCTCGACCGCCTCTTTCCTTGGCTAGGTCGCGTCAAGTAGAATCCTTCGAGCCGACGTGCAGTCCCATGGGCGGCCAAGCCTCAATGAGTCGGCAGCCGATCTCTTCCCGCCAGCGTTCAAGCGAATAATCACGCGCGGTCTTCGATAGCGCGGCGAGACATCTTCCTGTAACCCCCTGCATCGCAGACGATGGCCTTGACCGCATCAGCCGCAGCTTGAGGCGTGGCTTGAGGCAAGAGTACGCCGCACCCGCTTCCCACGAGTCTGGGCAACACTGAAACAGGCATCGTCACCACCGGCAAGCCACAGGATAATGCCTCAAGCACCGCCTTGGGAAAGCCTTCCGACGATTGAGTCGGATAACAGAAAACATCCGCCTCGCGGAGGAGGCGCATGACGGAGGGATGATCAACTTTGCCATGGAATCGCACGGCCTAGTTTAATCCCAGGCGCATCGCTTGACTTTTGAATTCTCCCAGCGCCTTCCCATCACTCAAAATACGGCTTCGGTACCAAAATGTGCTTGTAAATGTGTTTGTTACTGACGCGATCGATTGATTCGCGGTAGGGTACCTTGATGCGCACAATCTTGTGCACCGCCACCCACATGACGACGAGGTCGGCCTCGACATCGCGCGCGAAGTGCTCATAGATCAGTAACTGCTGGTCTGTCCCAGAACCGGATAGCGCGTAGTTGTAAACTTCGGCCTCGAGCGCTTGCCCCGTCAGGTCAGAGAAACGTTCGGCATTATCACAACCGTCGCCCGCCGTATAAGAATCTCCGAAAAAGAGAATACGGGACCGCCCGGACTTTTCCTTGCGGAATTCGGCATCCGACCGAAACCCGGTCGAATTAGTTCGCACGAAATAACCGCCCAATTCGTTCGGAATACGGACATTCAGGTTTGGAACGTATAAATGACCGATCTGTGGATGGTATCGAATGACATCCTATGGGTGGATTGACGCATCAAAAACATAGATAAGTCTTCAGATATTGATTGCTGGTGCAGGGGTTCGATTCCGTTCATTGGCTGCTTACTAGCGGAAGCGAGGCCAGCAGATCCTTCATCAGACGGCCATAAGTCGCGTCCAAACTGTAAAGCCGTTCTATTTCCTGACGGCCTAAGCGCCCTTGTTCCGCGGCGAAGCGGTCATCGGCGAGCAAACGCAACGTTTGGCGGGCCAGTTCCGCGTTGTCATCGGCCAAGAGCAGCCCCTTTTCATTTTCCAGTTCCATTCCGGACACCGCATCCGATGTCGCCACGACAGGCACACCGAGTGCCATCACCTCCACCAGCCGGCTCCGGAATCCGAACGTACCCGACCAAGGGCAGATCACCACAGACATGGTTCGCAAAACGGACTGTACGTCCTTGACGTAGCCCGTCACTTTCACTCGCGAATCGGTCGAAAGAGCTCGCAAATGTTCAGGTGGCTTGCCTCCTACCAGCCAAACCTCGGCTTGGGAGTGTATTTTCCAAATCAACGGCATGATTTCCTGGCAGGTGCGCCAAGCCGCTTGATCATTGTAACGACTGCCCATTGATCCGTAGTAAGCCACCCGAAATGGTCGCGCCGGGCTCCAAGAACACGGCCACTGTGAGAGATCCGTGCCCATTGGTGCGTACAGAACATTCCTGGACGGAGGCAGGTGCTCGCGCACGTATCGCTCTTCCTCACGGTTAATAGCGATCACCGAATCGAATTCTTGCCAGGCAGATTCTTCGCGCGCTTGGTAGCGGACAAGAGAACGTTCAGTCCACCATCCTCCTTTGGCCCGCTTCTCACGAAGCCGGTGTTTGTAGGACTGCCAGAGAATATTGTGCATATCAAGTACGCAAGGAATGCCCTTTTCGTGAAATGCCCGGACTGCCTCCACCGCATGCCAGTACTCGAAGAGCACCACGTCATATTGCTCCGAGAGTAGCAATTGACGCATGCGACCGGCAGATAGCTCCAGCCGCCCAATGAGATAGTTAGAAAATTTCAATCCCGTGCACGCGCAGTGGAGTCCGCCAATCAACCGGTGCCAGAGTTTATGGACCGGACCGCGCGCGTAACGGGATGGCAGGAGGATCGAGGCGTCGACTTGCTCGCAAAGGTTCGCCCGAGTCGAGGAAAAGTCGCTTCGCCTCACAGGTGTCGCGAAGGTCAGGCGAAAGTGCGGGCGAGCCGCTGCCAACGTGTAGAAGACGCGTTGACGCTGTCCGGAGTTGCGCGGAAACGGCAACACATGCGAGAGAACGAGCATGCGGGGCTTGTTGGTCATAACTGTAATCCTTTCCAACAACCGCTCCAGGCCGACTCCAGTCCGGCCAGAACACAAGCTTACCTAGGATCTTCGGCTAAATCGATCAGTCGCTGCGCCACACGCTGACCCGATCTGCCATCAAGCGTGTCTCCGAAAAGCCGGCTAATGAATTCTTGG
>CAZCUL010000733.1:0-3304 GCA_964501475.1 uncultured Verrucomicrobiota bacterium
AGCTTGACCCGCGCGACTCGAATGCCGCTGTAGCGCGCCGCCAGTTCGTTGCCTCCCACCGCATAGATCCGCCGGCCAGCAGCCAGGCGTGAGAGATAAATCGAGCCGATGGCCGCGACCAGTATCATCACGATCATCGGCACGGGCGTTATTTCGTCACCGATCTCCCACCGGACCAACTCGCGAAAACCCTCCGGAAAACCGCCGATCGACTGGCCTTTGGTCGCTACGAACGCGATCCCACGGAAGACCGCCATCGTTCCGAGCGTGATGATGAAGGGATGCACCTTGAGGGCCACGGTCATGGCACCGTTCAGCAGCCCGCAAGCGCTTCCCACTCCCAGGCAGACCAGGATTCCGAGCGGCACGGCGTAACAGGGCGCAGCCACGGCTTCGCTTCCGGCCGGGCCATAGAGATTGAACACCATCGCCGCCAGCACGGAGGCCAGGGCATAAACGGCCCCGACGGAAAGATCGATTCCGCCAGCGATGATAACCAGAGTCGCGCCCACAGCCATAATCGCGATGAAGCTGGTGTCCTTGGCGAGCTGGACCAGGCTCTTGGCGTTAAGAAATTTGTTTTTCTCCTCGAAAACCGGTTCGCCGGCCTGGTTGAAAACCCGGACCCGCTCCCCATCCGGAGTGGTTTCAAACTTTGGCATCCTGGCCGTGCCGCCAAAAATCGTCAGCAGCGCGCCCAGCAGCAGGATAACCAGGAACAAGCCGCCCTCCTGCAGACGCAGCCGGGGCAAAACAAATTTCCTCAATTGGCTGACGAACGAGCCCATGCAATGGCTCGCGACGCTAACAAACCATCGCTCGCCGGCGCAAGCATGCTTGGGGCGGTCGGGGCGATCTGAAGCCATCCCGAGGAGGAGGTTGGTTCACGGGGCAATGCGCAAAAAATCTCGGCCAGCGGAGTGCTCTCAGTGCTCCTCATGCCCTCTGGCCCGCAGCACTCCGGGTACGGCGGGGTCTTGGGATATCCAGCGCGTTGGTTGCTTTGACGCCGCCGCGGCTCAGAGAGCCGCGCGCCGGCCAAGACCGGTTCAGGTTTCAAGGCCCGGAATCTTAAATCTCTCCCGGGTGCTGGCGCCGAAGTTCCTCGACGGCGCTACGCAACGCGCGGACCTGCTCCTCCAATTCTGCGATTCGTCCGGGCACTCCGCCTCTGCCGAAACCTGGCTCGCGCTCGACCGGAGCATTCAAACCGGCAGGCGGGCGGGGACCTGCCCTTTCCGCCTCCTGCAGACGCCGTTGCAGTCCTTCCGCTTCCTTCTGCACACGTTCGGCGAGCTCATGGAGGCTGGCCGCGTGGAGATTGTGAGCGGCAGCCATCAGATGGTGCAAGCGCCGTTGCTGCTCCCGGATTTCCCCTACCGGCGGGGTGGGGCGGCGTTCGGGCCCGACGCGCCTTGCATCGTCTCGCGCAGGCAAGCGCCGCGCCTCGGCCCGCTCCCGATCGCCGTGTGGCCGCTCATCATCACGACGGATCGGTGGCCGACGACGTTCACCGGCTTCTTCAGTCTCCTCGGGCCTTCTTTCGCGGCGCAATTCCTCGGGACGCTCCCGGGGCGCTTCCCGTTCTTCGGCGGGGCGGACTTCACGTTCGCGCTCGACTGGTCTCTCAGCAGGGACTCCTTGGGCGTCGCGTTGGGAGAGCAAGAGCGGCGAATCTGCCGGCGGCGCGATCAGGGGGGCGGACGATCCGGCGGCGGCGGCAAGAATCGAGAGAGCAATGGGCACTGCGAATGTTTTCATAACAGGTTTCGTTTTGCTTTATTCTGTTTGTGCGGCGGCGGCGTAGCCGTCCAGACATTTTTAGACGCAAAAAGCCTCGTTTTGGATACATGCTCAAGCGTCTCGCATGGAGAAGTGTGAGTTTGGCCCAGACTTGCCTCCGGAGGCGGGTCCACCTACAGTTCGGGCTTCTGACTTTAGCTTTGGAAGGGTGGCTGAGTGGTTGAAGGCACCTGACTCGAAATCAGGCGTAGTCGCAAGGCTACCGTGGGTTCAAATCCCACCCCTTCCGCCACCCACTTGTTCCGCGATCGAGCGCGGGCTGTTCGTGAGCACGCATACGTCCGAGTCTGACCCCGCCAGCTTACCTTGCAAGCTGCCCTCCCGCAGTCCGGCAAACTGCAACTCCTCAAGGCCTGAAACTTTTTTCGGAGGCTTGTTCGGCTCTGTAAGTCTTTCATGCGCAGCGAAGTCCTGGTTACAACCCAGTGGTGGCATGTCAGCCGCTGAATGAACAAGCGGGTCCGGCGTTGGCAAGCCGGACTACGAACAACTCCAATACTATGAAACGAATACTTCTAATGGCAGGATTGCTCGCGTTCCTGGTCGGCTGCGCGCATCGCTCAGACCGGTACGCGCGCGAGGCGACGGACGAGATGGATGCAGATCGCCGGTATGTGCGGGAAGCGGTCGAGGAAGATTATTTCCCGAACGAGACTCACGACTACGACCGAAGCTGGGTCGAGCAACAATACTACGACTGGCATCGCGATAGATGGCATCGGACGCAGTATTAAGTTTCCGCGGAGCGCGCCCACGACGTCAGGAGAGGCCGCGTGCGGAAGCAGATTATTCGAATTCGGTTATACGGACCCCCTTCCTCTCGCGGCAAACTTCTACGTGCTTGCGAATCTGGTCGCGCAGGCTATCGGGTTCCGGAATGGCGCGGATGACCACTACTTGATTGGAGTTGTCGGTGGTGGAAATGACGATATTGCCCAAGCCAAAAATGCGCGTCCAGAACGGCTCTTCCAATCTGTAATCGCGGACCCGGTAAAGTTCGACCTCCTCCGTCTGGCGCGAAAAAACGCCTCGGGTGACTTTGATCCGCTCGGTCGTTACTTCATAAATGCGGCACCGGTTCTCGAGCCATTTCCAAACCGCGATAAAAATCGGGAAAATCAACCAGCAGAAGAAGCCGCAAATCACGAATGTCCAAAAGTTCACCAGGTGGGACGAATGTCCGCGCCAGATCATTTGCTCAGTCGCGGCAGGAGCGTTGGCCGGCTCAGTCATGACTGAAAAGTGTTGTCGGGCGAGAGGGTGTTTCAAGTCTTTTCTTTAGCCACGTTCCGCCATAACGCTTGCAAAAGGAACCTTGGCCCTGTTTCTAGTGCTGATGCCGGTGTTTTTGGAATGTCAACGATGCACGGCGTGTTGCCGGTGGCCCGGGCAAGTGCGCCTGACAAATGAAGAAATCGCCCGACTCTCGGCGTTTCTCGGTTTGAGCGAATTCGATTTCATTCAGCGTTTTACAAGGCTCGCTTCGGACCGGCGCGGGCTG